>JAJEIJ010000046.1:0-46662 GCA_022827725.1 Acidimicrobiia bacterium | reverse complement strand
GTGATGGTGATGGTGACAACAGCCGAGTTTGTGGACTCATTGTCGTCATCGCCGGTAGGGGTGCCGGCACCGTCGGTGACGACCAGGCTGAACCTCAGCTTGATACTGCTGAATCCGCCAAGCCTCGGAGCATCGAAGTACGGAAACGCCGTATCGTGGTTCTTCAACGCCCCACCGGCATCGGCACTGTAGGTGCCGACGGGAAGGAGGCTCTGGTCAGTCGAGTTGTTATCGCAATCGTCGTTGTCAGTGCCATTACCGTCGCGGTCTTGGTCTACATCGTCGTACGGGAACCACTTGCACTCTACGTAGCCCAAGCCAATTTCAGTGGGGGTGATGGCAGGACGGTTCTCGGTGCGGGGATCGGTCTCGATGCCCATGTAGGTCCACTGATACGACAGCCTGTCGCCGGGATCGGAGTCGGAGCTGCCCGCGCCGTTCAACCGGACGAACGAACCAGGAGTCACCTGCTGGCTAGGCCCGGCGTTGGCCCTAGGAACGTCGTCGGTGTCGCGGATGAACACGATCACGATCCTCGTCGTGCTCACCTGCCACTGGTCGAGCACCGTGAACGCGATCGGCACCGGCACAGCCGTTACCGTATCGGTGTCAGTGGCGTCGCCGTCGCCGTTGAGGTCTACGCCGATGGCAGCCTCGGTGATGTCGATCTTGGTGTGCCTCGCGGTCACCTCCGGCACCGAAAACGAGGCATCCTGGCTGAACGCACCATCGATGGACACCACCGCTTTGGCGGGCGGCCTGATCGGCCGCGCTGAAGTAGCCCTGTTGAGGGAGGGAGGAGTGGTGCCCGTGTCAAGAGCAGGCAGCACCACAGTGTCGTTGGTAGTGTCATCGCCGTCCGCTGAGCCATTCGGGGCCAAGGCCAGCTCGGTCCAAGCGTGGATCAGGCTGTCGCCGTCGGCGTCGTGGCTGATGCCCCGCAGATTCACCGTGCCGGTGCCCCGCATGGTGAGCGGATCGATGTCGCCGCCCTCGGGGCCATCGCTGACGACGATGGAGCTGAAGAGCCGAGTCGGGGCGATAGCGCCGGGAGCGACCGCCTCGGGGGCAGTGTTGGTCGCCACGACCAGCGTCACCGACTTCGACGACATGCGGCCGGTGATGTCGGTCGCGGTGGCGGTGATGGTGAACTCGTCGCCCTCCTCGGCACTGGCCGGTGCGGTGAACGATGCGGGGGCGACATTACTGGCCGCGTCCGAGTCCCTCGCGCCTTCCCAGGTCACCGTCGGGGCGTCGCCGTCGGCGTCCCACACCGCAGTAACACTTGGGATAGCAGCCCGTGCGGGGGCAACCGTCGGCGTCAACGTGATCGCCGAGCGGGGGGCGATGATGTAGCGGTTGCTGCCGGGCGCACCGGTTTCACCACTGATCGCCGAGCCCGCGACCGCGCCGGCGCCGGTGGTCACGGAAGGAACGATTGAGTCGATGACCGGGTCTTTCGGCTGGTCGTGGACGACGATCTTGACCACAGCGGTGTTCATCGCCGGATTCTGGGTGTTCGTGTCGGTGACCGTCAGCCTGTAGTACACGAAGAACGACGGAGCGGGAAGCCCGGCGCGACCACTAGCGCTCACCAAAGGCGTCATCACCTCCGTCAACCGGTCGTCCGCATCAACTTCGAGATTCTCGTCGGTGCTGATCATCTTGGCGGCGGGGGTGGTGCCGGGCAACGACGCGGACGGGTTGTTCGCATAGTCAGCATCTGCGGAGATATACACCCGGTTCCAGTTATGGCTCGCAGCGGGCAGCGCGCCATTGGGATCGGAGCTGCCCGAGCCGTCCAAGATGATCAACGAACCCTCGGCGATGTCCCACTCGTTGTCGGCGTTGCCGTTCTCACCGGGACCGTCGATAACCCCGTCGAGGGGATACTTCTCCGCGTTCTCATCCTTGACGCCGTTGCCATTGTCGTCATAGTTGTCCACATCGGGACTCGCCGGATCAGCCATCATCGCCGTGACGGCGATATCGGCCATGGGACCCTGATTGATGTTGAACGTCACCGTGATGCTGTCAGTAGCAGCCGGGGTATCGTTGTCGGTCACGGTCAGCCTGAACTCGATCGATTGCCCATATCGAGCCGCCAACGCCGGACTCGGCACGTTGAAGTTGGCAGGAGATGCCGTGGTAGTGGAAAGCGCTATCCAGGAATAGGCCTCGGTCACCACCTCCCACTTCAAGACACAACCCGTGCAGTCCGCGTTACCGTCATCGGGGTCGAAGCTGGCGCTCGTCAACGTCGCCACAGCAGGAGCAGTGGCAGTGGCCGCCGTCGTCACCGCCACCGAAGCGAGCGCCACCGGAGGGCTTTCGTTCCGCTGCGCCTGGGCGGGAGCAGTCCAGACCAGCACGCTCGCCACCAACGCCAGCAGTGCCCCGAGCGCGAGCAAGGACCTGCGACGACCAGCAGCACTCCCGCCGCCGGACCAAACCGAGTGAAGCATCGTCATCATGGGCAACTTTCTATCAGACCGGGCCAATGGTTCAAAGTCTATAGGGTTGTCGAGACCCACATGGGCATGGAGCCACTCGGCTCCACTCGACAGGCTGAACCTGACCCCGGCTCAGCACGGGAAATAGTTTTACAGGTCTAGCGGGAAGTTTCAAACACTCCCAAGCAATCTTCCGACAAAAATAGGCAGGTGGGGTAGGCCCTCAAGTCGGCGCGACGGCGAATGGGGCGGCTACGGACAGGCATCGCGGGCCAGGTCGGCCACTGAGTCACCGGTAAAGGCGGTGCCGGCCAGATCACGACAGGCGAGGGTCAGAGCGTTGTCGAACTCGTTTGCCGGAGTGGTGAAGGCTTCCAGGGCGTTCTGGCGGGCCACCGCCTCTCGGCGGGTGGTAGGCAGCGAGCAGATGTCGGCCACCCCGTCCCGATCGCTGTCGAACGCATAGGTGCGAGGACCGCCCAAGCTCAGATTGGTGCAGAAGTCGGGACCGTCGATGATCCCGGAGAAGAACTGGTTGGCCGCCGTGGGATCAACCGGGGGCGGCGGACCTACCACTCTGCGGGTGGCGCAGGCATCGTTGGCCAGATCGGCGGGATCGTCGCCGAAGTTGCCGGTGAGCGAGGTGCAGGCATCCTGCACCCGGGTGCGGAATCTCACCAGATCGAGAGAGGCCAGTGTCTCCAGGGCGTTCTGGCGGGCCACCGCCTCTCGACGGGTGGTGGGCAGCGAGCAGATGTCGGCCACCCCGTCTCGGTCGCTGTCGAACGCGTAGGTGCGGGCGCCGCCCAAGCTCAGATTGGTGCAGAAGTCGGGACCGTTGACAATCCCGGAGAAGAAGCGGCCGGTGACAGTGATGGTGACGGTGTCGATGTCGGATGCGCCGCTGAAGTCGGTGACCGTGAGCTCGAAGGTGAGCGAGATGCTGGTGTAGCCGCCGAGGTTAGGGGCATCGAAGTAGGGGCGGGAGAACATCGCGCCGGTGAGCGGGCTGAGCCTGGAGTAATCGTTGTAGTCGCTGCCGCCGGGCATGAAGCCGCTGAGAGCCCGCCGGTCGAAGGCGTCGGGCGGCCGCTGGCGGAAAGTGGGAGCAGTGGTCAGGTTGGTGTACTTCCAAGACCAGCGGAGAGTGGAGTTGATGTTGGGGTCGCTGCTGGCGGTGCCGTCGAGGCTGACGCGGGCACCGGGGGCAACCACTTGGTTGGGCCCGGCGTTGGCGATGGGCCGCTGGTTGCGACCCAAGACGGTGACTGTCACTGTGTCGGTGTCGCCCACCCCCCACTGGTCTATGACGGTGAAGGAGAGGTGAATCTCCCGCACGTCGCGCGCACCGAGCGGAGGAGGGGTGAACGAGACGGTGTCGGTGTTGGCGTTCATCAATGTGACGGTGGGCTTTTTGAGGGGCGCACCTTCGGAATCGACCTGTACCCAGCGGTAGGCCAGGAGATCGCCGTCACTGTCGGTACCGGTGCCGGTGAGGACAACGTCGCCCTGGTTGTTGGTGCCTCCCCGAGGGCCGTCTTCGGCAACCTGGTCAAGGGGTGCGGTGGCCACGGGGGGATTGTTATTGGCGACCACGAAGACGATCTGGTCTCGGCCCGTGCGGTTTGAGGTGTCGGTGGCCGCGGCGGTGACGGTGAAGGTCTGGCCCTGAATGGCGGTGGAGGGGGCGGTGAAGGTGGCCCGGGAGAGAGTACCCCGGGCTTGACTGGAGGCGGGGGTGACGCCGGAGCCCGACCAGGCGTACGTGAGCGTCCGGGCTTGGCCGGCATCGCCATCGGTGGCGGTGGCAATGAGCTGTACCGATGTGCCGGGGGTTACCACGTACCGCAGAGTGGCAGCCTCGGGATCGAGGGCGTTGGCGTCTTGCACTCGCTGGAGGGTGTCGGCCAGCCTGAGGGACACCTCAGGTGCTTGCGGCTGGTCTACCACGTTGATCCTCACCGTCTTGAGGGTTTGCAGGCCGCTGGCGCTGGTGACGATGAGGTTGTAGTGGAGGATGGCGCCTCGGTTGCTCTCGAAGTTGCCGGGGAGGATGATTGAGAAACTCTGCGAGTTGATCTGGCTGCCGGGGATGTTGAAGTCGGCCCGATTGGGCACCGCAGATTGCTTCTGCCACCTGTAGCGCAGCGTTCGGTCGTTGGTGCCGCCCGATGCGGTGCTGCCGATGCCCCGCAACGTGAGGCGGGACCCCTCCTTGACATCCCACTCGATATTGCTGTTGCCGCCTTGGCCGGGGCGGCCGAGCACGGCATTGATGGTGTAGCGCTCCTCGTCTTCGATGAAGCCGTCGCCGTCGGTGTCGGTGGCATCGGGGTTTAGGAGGCCGGCGGTTACCACGATGGCCGCGGAGGGGGCACCCTCGAAACGGATGCTCACGGTGTCGGTGCCGGTGGCGCCCTGGGAGTCGGTCACGGTCAGGCGAAAGACGATGGTGTCGCCGAACCGGTTGACCTCGTTTTGCGATGGGCCGATGAAGGTGGCCTGGATCCCCGACGGAGAGCCGGTGGGGGTGACGGTGAGCCAGGAGTAGGCAGGAGTTACCACCTGCCATTGGTAGGTGAGACTGCCAAAACCGTCTTCGATGTCGAAGCTGCGGTTGCCGCTTAGGGTCCTCACGGTGGGACCGACGCCGTAGACCTCATCGTCGCCGGCGTCGGCGATGGGGGGCTGGTTTTGCTGCGCGTGGGTGGCGGGGGTGGTGGCGAGGACGGTTATGAAGAGGGCAGCGGCTGCAATGGCGGCAAGGGCGCGCTTGGGGGTGGAGGGGCGGGGAGAGGAGGGGGCCATACCCCGCGAGGATACTGGCGCATTGCCTTATATATAGGCGCGCGCTCGAAAAGGGGGCGGGGGGAGCGCTCAGGTGGGGAGGCCGTCGGTGTAGGTGAGGGTGTTGTCGGAGGTGGCGGTGCAGACCGCTGTTGAGGTGGGACCCCGCCTATTCTTCGGAGCGGTACTGGGTCGCAGCGCCTTTTTCCGAGAAGGTGTCGTTGTAGAGTTCGAAGTCTGGCAAGTCGGGCCAGGATTGAGAGGAGTCGTCGCCCGAGCTTTCTGCGGACACTGCCTCTCCGCCATTGAGCTTGGGGTCGGACGCCTGCATGGGCTCATCATAACGCACGAGCCCGAAAGTCAATACGGAAACCGCGACGACGAAACTGGCAATCGCAGCTACATAGGACCACTGAATGGCTTTGAGTTTGCCTTCGTTGGCCTTTAGGGGCTCTCCCCTATCGAGACGACGGTAGGGCGTCGCCGTGGGCCTCGCAGGAGGCGATGTAGTCCGCAGTCACGCCTTCGAGATTGAACAAGGCCTCTTCGGCAGTGGCACCCCATGCCCGGCACCCCGGAAGCACCGGCACCTCTGCCAGGTACATGTCCTCTGTCTCTTCAAAGGGCGCCTTCAAGGTGTACGGCAGCGTGTACTGCGTGGCCAGCCTTAGTGCTCCGGCGGGGTGGCGGCATTCACTCATCTCTGAGCATCTCAACCAGTGAAGGCACGTCTTTGATCATCGTCTGCCAGATGACCCCGTAATCGACTTCGCGGTATTGGTGAGCAATCAGATTGCGTAGCGCTTTGGCCTCAGCGATTGGGAGATCGGGAACCCGTGCGCAGAAGTCATCCGAGAGGGCGTTCGCCGCCTCACCGATAATCTCCAGTTCTCGCTCGGCGGCAGCCTGAAGAATCCACTCGTTGTCGAACCTCTCTCGGCCGCACTCGACTATCTCGCCTAGGCGCATGGCTGCCATGCGTATGTGGCCTACTCGATCGCTATCAGTGAGCATCAAAGCGATATTGCGTCGTCGAGAATCCCGCTAAAGGACTGTGACAAGGCCCGGCGCGATACCACATCTACTTCGCATTCCAACAGCGCCTCCAGGTCCCTGATCAACCTGGCAACATCGAACAGCGACGTCTCATCGGTGTAGTCGGCAAGAAAATCACAGTCGCTTTGGTCGGTGTCTTCGCCGCGGGCCACTGAGCCGATGAGGGCTATGTGGTCGGCGTTGTGGCGCGCCGCGATGGCCCTGATGGCTTCCCGGTGGGTTGTGAGCACTTCGTCGCGCCGTGACACGCCACTGAGTTTATCTCCGGGGGCATCTAGAGGCTCTCCCCTATTGGGACGAAGGGAGGCCGTCGGTGTAGGTGAGGGTGTTGTTGGGGGTGGCGGGGGTTCTTGGGCCTTCGAAGAGGATGCCGGTGAGGTTGAGGGGGTCGCAGGCGGCGATGGTTATTTCTTGGTTGGTGCGGGGGTGGTTGCGGACCTTTTGGAGCTGATCGGCGGCGGTGGGGAGGGCGAACTGCTCGCCGCTTTGGCCGGCCACGAAGCGGCCGCCTCTGACGATGCCCCGGTCTTCGAAGCGGCGCAGGGCCTTGAGGATGTCTCGCCAGGGGGTGGCGGTGGGGGTGGCGGGGTGGTGGGCGAGGCTGCGGAACACGATGCCCCAGCAGGCAAGCAGCTGGTGGGCGACGGCCTCGGCGAGGTCTTCGGCCGGGTATTGCTCGGGTTGTTGTACGAGCGACCAGCGGCCGGGGGCGGCGTGGGTTTCGCGAGACGCGCCATTGTTTAAGGCGCGATTGGCGCGCATGGCCCGGGTGCGCAGGGCATGGGAGCGGAGGTTCTGGCCGGGGCGGTGGCGGGTGGGGCGGCGGTTGGAGCGGTTGAGCAGGGCTCGCACTGCCGCGAAGCCGTCGGCGGTGAACAGCCCGAGGGCCACGCCGTTCCACAAGGCCCGCTCGATGTCGTCGGGCAGGCGGTGGGTGGCGGCGGCCAGATCGGGCAGGAAGCTGGCGCCCTGGGCTTGGAGAATTTCGGCGATCTCCTCCACGGGGCCGGCTTCGGGGGGCTCGGGGGTGGTGGTGCGGGCGGCGGGGAGGAGCCAATCGAGGTCTTCTCGGAACACGAGGGTGATGGGGGTGGCTTTTCTTGGGGCCATGGAGTTGGCCTTGGCCGGTGTGTTTGGGGGTGTGAGGCGGAGCCAGGCGAGCTCGCCGCGGTAGCAGAGCTCGTCGAGCCATAAGGGGTCGTAGTCGGGGAGGCGTTGGGCGATGATCTGTTTTTCCCAGGCGCCGGCGGGCAGGTCTAGGCCCTGGAGCTGCTCTAGCACCTTGGTCAGGCCGGGGCGGCCTCTCACGGTGGAGTCGGGAGTCAGGTGGTGCCAGTGGAGGAGGAAGCGCATGAAGTCTTGGGGGCTGGCGGCTTGGACCGCTGCTCGCTTTTGGCGGCGGCTCAGGTAGGACATGCGTTGGAGGAGGCGGCGGGCGCACCAGGTATCGGGCGCAGCGCTGTTGAGATGGTCGGCGCGCATGGCCATGCCTTCGGACTCGAGGGCGGCTAGGGCTTGGTGGACTGTTGGGAGATCTAGGGCTGTCTTGTCGGCCAATTGTTCGGGGGTTGTGGGGCCGGTTGCTTCTAGGTGGCCGCGGATGGTTTCTAGGGCTGAGTCTGGGTTTAGGGCTGTTTCGGCTAGTTCGGTGGTGGTCCAGAGGGATGTGTCACTGCTCGTGGTTACGGTGCGGGCTCGGCCTCGGGATTCGAGGTCGGTGTAGAGGGCTTGCCAATCGGGATTGGGCCGGGTGATCACCAAGGAGGTGAGGAGATCGTGGAGTTCGTCGGGGTTGCGGGGGTCGGGGGTGATTTCCTCCACCACTTGAGCGATGGCGTCGGGGGTGATTTGGGCGAGGGTGGATTGGGCGAGGGTGGTGGGCTGCTGGGCGCTTCTTGGGCGGAGGCCTCGAGGGACGGTTACGGCGTTGGTCCTTCGGTCGACGAGCTCGGCGTCGTCCAAGAAGGCGTAGGGGCGGGCGTTGACGATCTCGTGGCTGAGAGGGGATGGCTCGGTGGTGTCGCAGAAGTGGGTGCGGACCGCTCCGGAGCGGATGTTGGTGAGGAGCTGTTGGAGGCCGTCGACGTCGAGGGCCTCGTGGAGGGTGTCGTGGAGGGTTTGGCGCACCAGGAGGTGGTCGGGAATCTCGATGGGGCCGGCTGTGTTCTCCTGGCAGGCCGCCGCGCCGGGGAACACGGCGGCCATGATGTCGTCGGCCTCCATGCGCTGGATGGGGGGCGGGTTGCGCTTTCCGCCCCGGCTGCGCAGCACCACCAGGGCCCGGTTGAGGTTCCAGCGCCAGCGGGCGGCGAACATGGGCGAGTCCAGCACGGCCTGGGTCAGCACCTCTTCCACCGAGTCGGGGTGCAGGAACTGGGGGACGTCGCTGAGGGGAAAGCTGTGGTGGGGGCCGAGCGACAAGATGATGGCGTTGTCGTTGGCCGCCGCCTGGAGCTCGAAGTCGAAGCGGCGGCAGAGGCGCTTGCGCAGCGCCAGGCCGAAGGCCCGGTTGATGCGCCCGCCGTAGGGGGAATGCACCACGAGCTGCTGGCCGCCGGTGTCGTCGAAGAAGCGCTCGAACACGATGTTGTTGTGGGTGGGGACGGTGCCCAGGGTGGCCTGGGCCGCGGCGATGTAGGTCACGGCCTGCTCGGCGATCTCGGCGGTGGTGCCGTGGGCTTGGGCGAACTGGGCGGCGGCGGCTTCCAGGGCTGCGTCGTCGAGGGGGTCGGCGTTCGGGGCTTGCGGGAGGAGGCTGTATATATAGGCGCGCAGATCGGACACCTGCTGGGAGAGCTCGGCGGTGCGGGCGGGGGCCTCGCCCAGCCAGAAGGGGACGGTGGGCGGGGCGTCGCCGGCGTCGATCACCCGCACGGTGCCGGCGGCCACCTGCTTGATGCGCCAGGAGTGGGAGCCCAGCAGGAAGATGTCGCCGGCCATCGACTCCACGGCCCAGTCTTCGTTGACGGTGCCGATGAAGGTGTCGTCGGGCTCGGCCACCACCCGGTAGTCGCCGTTCTCGCCGATGGCGCCCCCGGAGGTGAGGGCGGCCAGGCGGGCGCCCCGCTTGCCCCGCACCTCCTGGTTGATGGAGTCGTGGTGGAGGTAGGCGCCCCGGGGGCCTCGGCCGGTGACCACTCCTTTGGCGGCCTGCTCAATGGCCTCGTCGAACTGCTCTTTGGTGAGGCGGGCGTAGGGGGCGGCCTTGGTGAACATGTCGTAGAGGCCGCCGGTGGTGTGGTTGTCATCGGCGGCGGCCTCGGCGATGAGCTGCTGCACCAGGATGTCGAGCGGGGCCTCAGGGGGGCAGACGGCGTCGAGCTGGCCCTGTTGCACGGCGTGAAGCAGGGCCAGCGACTCGATGAGCTCGTCTCGGGTGAGGGGCCACAGGCGGCCCTTAGGGGTGCCGTGGCGGCTGTGGTTGGAGCGGCCCACCCGCTGGAGGAAGGTGGCGATGCTGCGGGGGGAGCCCACCTGGCACACCAGCTCCACGGGGCCGATGTCGATGCCCAGCTCCAGGGACGCGGTGGCCACCAGGGCCTTGAGGTCTCCGGCTCGGAGGCGGCGCTCGGTGCGGATGCGGCGCTCGGTGGACAACGAGCCGTGGTGGGCGGCCACCGCATCGTCGCCCAGGCGCTCGGCCAGCTGGTGGGCGATGCGCTCCGACAGGCGGCGGGTGTTGACGAACACGATGGTGGTGTGGTGCTGGGTGATGAGCTCGGCCATGCGGTCGAGCACCATGTCCATCTGGGCGTGGGACACCACTGCTTCGAGCTCGTCGTCGAACAGCTCCAGGGCGATGTCGAGGTTGCGCTGGTGGCCGGTGTTCACGATGGTGCAGCCGCTGTCGGAGGCGGCGTTTGGGGTTGTGTCGGCTCCGTTGGCGGCGTCGGCTCCGTTGGCGGACCGATTTGGGGGGATGCCGGTGAGGAGGTCGGCGATGGTGGTGATGGGGTGCTGGGTGGCCGACAGGCCGATGCGGGTGGGGCGGGTGTTGGCCACGTGCTCGAGGCGCTCGAGGGTGAGGGCCAGGTGGCTGCCCCGCTTGTCTCGGGCGGTGGCGTGGATCTCATCGACGATCACCGTCTCCACGGTGCGGAGCACCTCGCGGCTCTTGGCCGCGGTTACCAGCAGGTAGAGCGACTCGGGGGTGGTCACCACGAAGTTGGCCGGCTTTTTGATCATGGCCGCCCGGGTGTGGGCCGGGGTGTCGCCGGTGCGCACGGCCACCGTCAGCGGCGGGGGCTCGAAGCCCTGGGCCCGGGCCACCTCGGCGATCTCGGCCAGGGGGCGCTCCAGGTTCTCGGCAATGTCGGTGGCCAGCGCCTTGAGCGGCGACACATACACCACCTGGCTGGCCTTGGCCACCGTCTGGCCTGCGGCGTGACGCTTGTAGAGGTTGTCAATGGCAATGAGGAACCCGGCCAAGGTCTTACCCGACCCAGTGGGCGCGGCGATCAGCGTGTCCTGCCCCGAGGCAATAGCCGGCCACCCCTCAGCCTGCGCCTCAGTAGGCCCCCCCGGAAACCGCCCCTCAAACCAAGCCCCCACCGCCGGATGAAACCCATAACCGACATCAACGCTCACGCTCAGTTCGGCTGGAGCCAGGGAAGCCACGCACAAAGAGTACCGGGCAGGTGTGACACAAATCTGGGGGTTGAAAAGCGGGTGATATGTGTATAGTTAGGCGTATGCCGAGGATGCAGGTTTATTTGCCGGATGATCTACATGCGGCGGTCAAAGAGCACGGCTTCCCCGCCTCTGAGATGTTGCAGAAGGCCGTTCGGGAGGAGATTCGCCGGCTTGAGCTGATCAAGGCCGGTGAGGAGTATTTGGCCGACCTGATCGAAGAGGTTGGAGAGCCCTCCCCAGCTACCAAGGCGTGGGCCAAGGAACTTCTTGATCAGGCTTTAGGACATTCGGAGCAGGCCGCCAGCTAGATGAAGCTGGTGGTTGACTCGGGGGGGCTCTCGTTTCTGGCTGGACAATCAGAAGAAGCAGCCGGGCTGCTGAGGGACTCTCAGCAAAGGGGCATGTGGCCTCCGATAGTGCCATCACCGGTGTTGATTGAGTGCTTGCAGGGCCATGCAGGAAGAGATGCCAGAGTGAATCTTCTGCTCAAGTCGTGCGATGTGGTGGAGCTGATTGATACTGGGCTGGCCCGACGGGCGGGCTGGTTGCGAACTCGTGCGCAAAAGGGGTCGGCAGTGGACGCCCTCGTGGTTGCTGTGGCAGAGCCGGGGGGTGTTGTGCTCACCTCTGATCCCGACGACTTGAGGGCTTTGGCGGCATACGCCCGAGACGTGCGCATCGTTGCCGTTTAGGAGTTAGCACAAATGGGATCTACTTGGGGTGGGCGGGTTTCGGGGCGGGATTATGACGCTCGTTGGGAGCAGTTAGCAGCCGAGGGGCACAATCCGCATGGGGAGGCTGATTTTGTGGACTCCCTCTTGGGTGGTTCGGGGCTGGTGCTGGATGCGGGGTGTGGGACGGGGCGGGTGGCGGTTGAGCTGGCCCGGCGGGGGTATTCGGTGGCTGGAGTGGACATCGACGACGAGATGATCTCGGGAGCTCGGGCCAAGGCGCCGGAGCTGGCGTGGCACCAGCTCGATTTGGCGACTTTCGACTTGGGGGAGGCGTTCGACGCGGTGGTGATGGCGGGGAACGTGCTGCTGTTTACAGTGCCGGGGACCGAGGATGCGGTGGTGGGCCGCTGCGCCGCCCACCTCTCCCCCGGCGGGGCTTTGGTGGCCGGGTTCCAACTTCGGGGCGGGGGCTACGAGCTGGATCGCTACGACGCCGACTGCGCGGCGGCCGGGCTGAGTTTGTCGGAGCGGTACTCCACCTGGGAACGGGGGGCGTGGTCGGGCGGCGACTACGCCGTGTCGGTTCACCGCCCCAAATAGCGCGCCTACATATAGGCGCGCGGTGCGAGGTGCGAGAATGAGCGGGTGCTGGGTGGGCCGGAGATCATCACGTTTTTGCTGCTGGCGCTGGGGGGGGCGCTGGCGGTGGGGAACATTGCGGCGCTGATCAATCCTGACGGGCCCCGCCAGCGCCGAGACGGCATCCCTCCCCCGCCGGGCGCCCCCGATGAACCGGCCAAGCCCAAGGTGGGGCGCAGCGTGGCGATGATCGTGGTGGGCCTGGTGATCGTTGTGTGGGCCATCGCCAGCCTCATCGGGGGGTGAGGCGTCGCTGCCGGTTGAGCGAGGCGACCGACCACTAGGGTCGGGGGGGTTATGGCCTTGTTGGATGTGGCTGGGGTCACGGTTCGGTTTGGGGGGGTTACGGCCCTGCGAGATCTGTCGTTCACCGTGGACGAGGGCAGCATCTGCGGGCTGATCGGGCCCAACGGGGCGGGCAAGACCACCTTGTTCAATGTGGTGAGCCGGGTATACGACGCCCAAGAGGGGGCGGTGGGCTTCGACGGGGCCGACCTGTTGGCCCGCCCGGCCCACGCCATCAGCGGTTTGGGCATCGGGCGCACGTTCCAGAACCTGGCGCTGTGGCCGGGCATGACCGTGCTTCAAAACGTGATGGTGGGCGCCCACCACCGCTCCAATATCGGCGCGCTGCGGGCCGCGTTGCGATGGGGTTTGGGCCGGGAGGAGGCCGATCTGGCCCGAACGGCGTGGGATGCGCTGGACGAGCTGTCTTTGACCGACGTGGCTTTCCACCCTGCGGCCGGCTTGCCGTTTGGCACCCTGAAGAGGGTGGAGCTGGCCCGGGCGCTGGTGGGCCGCCCCCGGCTGTTGCTGTTGGACGAGCCGGCCACCGGGCTGACCCAGACCGAGGTGGGCGAGCTGGGCGATCTGCTGGTGGCGCTGGCTGAGCGGCACCGGTTGACGCTGCTGCTGGTGGAGCACCACATGGGGATGGTGATGGGGGTGTCCGACAAGGTGGTGGTGCTGGACTTCGGGGCGAAGATCGCCGAGGGCACTCCCGCCGAGGTGCAGAACGACCCGGCGGTGGTGGAGGCCTATCTGGGGGCCGAGCAGTGAGCTCGACGTATCTGGAGGTGCGGGGGCTGAAAGCAGCCTACGGCGACATCCAGGTGCTGCACGGCATCGACTTCTCGGTGGACGAGGGGCAGATCGCGGTGATTCTGGGGGCCAACGGAGCGGGCAAGACCACCACGCTGCGGGCGCTGTGCGCCATGGTGTCCACCGAGGGGTCGGTCCGCCTCGGCGGCGAAGAGCTGGCCGGCCAGAGCACCGCCGACATCGTGCGCCGGGGGGTGGCCCACGTGCCCCAGGGCCGGGGGACGTTCCCCGATCTCTCGGTGGAGGAGAACCTGATGGCGGGGGCGTTCGTGCGCACCGACGCCGACGTGCGGGCCGACATCGAGCAGTGGTACGAGACCTTCCCGGTGCTGGGCGAGCGGCGCACCCAGACCGCCGGCAGCCTGAGCGGGGGCGAGCAGCAGATGCTGGCCATCGCCCGGGCGCTGATGCTGCGGCCATCCTTGCTGCTGCTGGACGAGCCGTCGCTGGGGTTGGCGCCGATGATCACCCGGGCATTGTTCGAGCAGCTCACCGCCATCAACGAAGAAGCCGGGACCACCATGCTGGTGGTGGAGCAGAACGCCGCTTTGGCGCTGGGAGTGGCCAACCAGGCCTATGTGCTGGAGGCCGGGGAGATGGCCCTGTCGGGCCCCGCCGATGAGCTGGCCGCCGACGACAACGTCCGCCGGGCGTACCTGGGGTACTAAGCGATGGTGGTTCTGGCTTCTGTCCTCGGCGTTTTCGACATCTCCCTCGACAAGCTGAGCAACGGGGAGCTGTGGCTGGCCCAGTTCTTTCGGGGGCTGAGCGACGGGGCCACCTATGCGTCGGTGGCGCTGGCGCTGGTGATGATCTACAAGTCGACCGGGTTCATCAACTTCGCCCAGGGCTCGCTGGCCCTTTTGGGGGTGTACCTGGCCTACATCTTCAGCGTGGAGCAGGGCCTGCCGGTGGCTCTGGCGGTGGTGTGCGCCATGGTGGCCAGCGCAGTGGTGGCCGCGTTCATCGAACGGGTGTTCATCCGGCCGTTCCCGCCCGACCATGTGCTGCCGCTGGTGATTGTGACGCTGGGGCTGCTGTTGATCATCGACTCGGCGGTGGGGATCGTGTGGGGGTTCCGCACCCGCAGCCTGCCCAGCATGTTCCCCAGCGGGGCGCCCATAGAGTGGGGCATCGCCCAGCTCACCTGGCGCACCATCGGCAACCTGGGCACGGTGTTCACGGTGGTGGGTTTGCTGTACCTGCTGCTGTCGCGCACCAAGGTGGGCTTGGCCTTCCGTGCGGTGTCGTCGAATCTGGAATCGGCCCGGCTGGTGGGCATCCGGGTGGGGCCCACGCTGGGGTTCGGATGGGCCCTGGCCGCGGCCATCGGCACCCTGGGCGGGGCGCTGGTGGTGCCCGATCTGCTGCTGGAGCCCTCCATCATGCTCCGGGTGCTGATCTTCTCGCTGGCCGCGGCTGCTTTGGGCGGGTTGGACTCCATGGTGGGCGCGGTGATCGGCGGTTTAGTAGTGGGGCTGGCCCGCAACCTGCTGGTGACGTTCTTGGACCTGAGCGAGCTGGCCCTGGCCACCGCAGTGGCGGTGATCTTGGTGGTGCTGCTGGTGCGCCCGACGGGCCTGTTCGGATCAACCCGGGTGGAGCGGGTATGAGGGGCCTGGGAGTTGTGCCTGCGGGCAGTCGCCAGCACCGGCGGCGCCAGATCATCGGGTGGGCGCTATTCGCCCTGGTGGTGGTGCTGATTCCGTTTCTTATCGCCGACACTTACAGTCCGACCATTTTCGGCAACCGCTACACGGTGGGACTGGGCAACCTCAGCCAGGCCATCGGGATGATGGTGGCCATTTTGGGGCTGAACATCGCCACCGGCTACAGCGGGCAGCTGTCGCTGGGTCACAGCTTCTTCGTGGGCTCGGGGGCGTATCTCACCGCGGTGCTGGTGAACGAGTTCCACTGGTCGTACCTGTCGACCCTCGGGGTGGTGGTGCCGGGGCTGTTCTTGTTCGGGGTGCTCTTCGGGCTTCCCGCCCTGCGGATCCAAGGGCTGTATCTGGGGCTGCTGACGTTTGCGGTAGCGGCGGTTTTCCCGTCGATAATCCGCCTGGACGAGGTGAAAGACCGCACCGGTGGCAGCAACGGGCTTCAAATCGAAAGCGATCTGGTGGCGCCGTCGTGGGCGCCGCTCAACACTGTGACCGAGTGGCTCCACGCCATACCGGGGGTGGGGTCGCGGGTGCCCGACGGTTTGACCAGCCGCCAGGAGGAGGCGGTGTACAAGTACTTCTTGCTGGTGATCGTGGCGCTGGTGTGCTTCTGGCTGGTGCGCAACATTCTGGCCGGCCGAGTGGGGCGGGCCTTGGTGGCCATCAGGGACAATCCGCTGGGCGCGGCGGCCAACGGAGTGAACCTGGCCGCATACAAGACGCTGAGCTTCGGCATCAGCGCCGCGGTGGGCGGCGTGGCCGGGACAATGCTGGCCATGCACTCGGGATTCGTGGGGCCCGATGAATTCGGATTCGCGATGGCGATTCTGCTGATCGTGGGGCTGATCGTGGGCGGCGCGGGCACCCTGCACGGCGCGGTGGTGGGGGGTTTGGCCATCCGGTTCGTGCCGGAGTGGTCGAGCCAGACCCAGACCCTGCCGGGCACCGACACCGCCCTGGAGGGGCCCTATGGCACCGCCATCTTGGGGGCCCTCTTGATCATCATCATCTTCGCGCTGCCCGGCGGGGCTGCCCAGGGATTTCGGCGGATCAAAGCCCGGCTGATGCCGGTGGCCCCCCAGCCTCCGAGGGGTTGATCTAGGGGGCTGCGAGCCCAGGGTGTAATTGTCGCCGGGGGCGCGTAGGGTATCGGGACTGCTCTCAGCGGAGAGCGAATCTCAGGAGGAATGACCCCATGTCGAAATCTTGGCGGATCTTGTTGGCCCTGCTGGCTGTGTTCGCGCTGGTGGCCAGCGCCTGCGGCAACGACGACGATGACGCGCCGGCAACCGAGCCCGCACCGGCCGCTGCCACCGAAGCACCCGACGAGCCCGCACCCGCGACGGAGCCCGAGGATGAGGCCGCGCCTGCTCCCGAACCGGACGACGAGGAAGAGGCCGCGCCTGCTCCCGAACCGGACGATGAGGAAGAGGCCGCGCCGGAGCCCGAGGAGCCCTCTGATCCCAACATTGTGGAACTAGGCGGCGGTGCGACGATCGACATGACCGAGTGCCCCAGTGAATGGGACAACTACCAAGGGGTGACCGACAGCGAGATCCGCTTCGGCAGCAGCTTGCCCCGATCCGGCGCCCTGGCCGGGTTCGGCACCATCAGCGACGGCGTGCAGCTCTACTTCGACCACGTAGGCCCGATTGACGGTCGCAATGTGGTGATGGTGAGCCGGGACGACGGCTACGTGCCGGCCCGCACGCTGACCAACGTGGAGGAGATGATCGACGTCGAGAACCTGCTGGGGTTCGCCGGGATTCTGGGCAGCCCCAACAACCTGGCCGTCCAAGACCTGCTGAACGAGAACTGCATCCCGCAGTTGCTGAACCTGACCGGCCTGCCCGAATGGGGCGACCCCTCCAACTACCCGTGGACCACCGGCGCGCTGATGTCGTATGAGACCGAGTCCCGGATCTGGTGCCAGCACGTGGCTGACGAGTTCGGCTCGGGGGCCACGGCAGCCATCTTGTCGCTGGACAACGACGCCGGGGAGGCCTGGCGGGTGGCCTTCAACGAGTGCGCTCCGGGATTGGGAATCGAAGTGGTGGACGAGATCCAGCACGACCCGCAGGCTGACTCAGTGGGCGCCGATGTGATCAACCTGGCGGCCAGCGATGCCGATGTGCTGCTGGTGGCATCGTCGGGGGCGTTCTGCCCGCAGGCGGTGGCCACTGTGGCCAGCCTGCCGTGGGAGCCGATGGTGATGGTGGCCAACGGGTGCCAGCGCATCGCCCTGTTCTGGGTGCCCATCGGTCCGCTGGCCAACGGGATCCGCTTGGTGAACACTCAGAAAGACCTCTCCGACGCTTCGCTGGCCGATGACGAGTGGGTGCAGTTCGTGCGGGGAGCGTTGGAGGGCCAAGGCGTCGACCCCGATGCCGAATCCCACGCTCTGGGCTACATATTCGGCGAGATTCTGCACGAGGTGCTACTGGATGCGGCCGAGATGGACGGCGGCATCAACCGCACCAACGTGATGCGGGCCATGTGGCAGATGAGCTTCGACTCCCGTGGCGCGATAGGCAACGCGCCCCGGGCCATGGACGGGGCCAACGACTCCTACATGGTGGAGGCCGGTCGCATCGAGGAGCTGGTAGTGGACGCCGACGGCGCTCGCTACATCCCCATCAGCGACGTGATCGACTACGAAGGCGAAACCGGCACCTTTGGCAACTAAGAAACGGTGATCGGCACTGAGGAGTAGCCGGCCACGTTGGACATCTGCACCCGGCGCAGGCCCTCTTCGTTTACCTCGAAGGCGGGCCAGCGGCGGGCGATCTCCTCGATAGCAACCCGGCTCTCGAGGCGGGCCAGGGCCGCGCCCAAGCACACGTGGAGGCCGTGGCCCAGGCCCACGGCCAAGCCGGGGTCGCGGGTGATGTCGAACTTGTCGGGGTCGTCGTAGCGGCGGGGGTCGCGGTTGGCCGCGCCGGTGATCAGGAATACCGGCTTGTGCTTGGGGATTGTCACCCCGTGCCACTCTGAGTCGACCATGGAGTAGCGGCCCTGGTACTGCGAGGGGGCCCAGTAGCGGAGGATCTCCTCCACCGCGGTGCCGAGGACGCTGGGATCGTCGAGAACCATGGCCCACTGGTCGGGATGGCGGTGGAACAGCACCATCGCGTTGCCCACCAGCTTGGTGACCGTCTCTGATCCGGCCGCGGCCAAAAGCGTGCCCAACCCGGCGATCTCGGCGTCGTCGAGATGGGTGAGCTCGCCATCCTCGGTTTCCACCTCGGCGTCGATCAGCGCCGAGAGCATGTCGTCTGCCGGTTCGGCCCGCTTCTGCTGGGAGAGCTGGAACAGGTACATGCCCTGGGCCATGCCCGCTTCGGCGGAGGCCTGGCTGCCCATGGCCGAGCCCTCCTCGCGGTGGAGCATGGCGTCGGTCCAATGCCTGATCTGCTGGCGGTCTTCGGGGGGCACTCCCAAGATGGTGGAGATGATCTCAACCGGGAACGGGGCGGCGAACTCCTCGAGGATGTCAAACTGGCGCCGGCCCATGAGCGGATCGAGATAGCCGCTGATGATCTCTCGCACCAGTCCCTCGTAGTTGCCGATGGAGCGGGGAGTGAACGAGCGCGACACCAGCTTGCGGTAGCGAGTGTGCTCGGGCGGGTCCATGGAGATGATCGAACCCAGCTGCGCCGGTTCGCCCGACTTCAGCTGCTCGTAGGTCTGGCCATGGGTGGAGCTGAATGTGGCGTGGTCGCGGTGGGCGTTCACCACATCGTCGAAGCGGCTCAGGGCGTAGAAATCGTACTGCTCGCTGTAGTAGCAGGGGGCGTGTTCCCGCAGGTCGGCGTAGGTGTCGTAGGGATCGTCGAAGAAGTCCCGGCTGAACGGATCGAACTCAACGGTCTTCGTGCTCATGGGCCCAATTATCGACTATTGGCCGCCGGTGTCAAACAGGGCGGTGCCGATGGCCTCGGCGGCTTCTTCGGTGGGTCCCTGCCAGGCGATGGCGCCGTGGTCCAACAAGACGGCCCGGTCGCACAGGGCCAGGGCATGGCCCATGTGCTGTTCGACGATGAGCAGGGAGGTGCCGGCGTCTCGGATGCGGGCCAATACGGCATACACCTCGTCGGTGACGATGGGGGCCAGCCCCAACGACAGTTCGTCGGCGATGAGCAGCCGGGGGCTCTCCACCAGTACTCGGGCCATGGCCAGCATGCGCTGCTCGCCGCCCGACAGGGTGCCGGCGATCTGGCGGCGGCGCTGGGCGATGGGGGGGAACAGCTCGAAAGCCCGGTCCAGGGCATCGCGCACGCCGGAGCGGTCGTAGGTACGGGAGAAAGCCAGGGTGAGGTTCTCCTCCACCGTGAAGTCGGAGAAGACCGCTCGGCCCTCAGGCACATGGACGACTCCGGCTTTGGCGTAGCGATGGGCCCGCACTTTGGTGAAGTCGTTGCCGTCTACCATCACCTCGCCCTCGGTGGGGCCCACCAGGCCGCTGGCCACTCGGGCCACGGTGGTCTTGCCCGCGCCGTTGCGGCCCAACAGCGCCACGGTCTCGCCCTCTCCCACCGTGAGGGACACGTCGAACAGGGCTCGGAACGGCCCGTAGGCGGCGTTCACATGGCGCAGCTCCAGCACCGGGATGTCGAGCGGGGCGGGGGCAGCCACAGGGGCGGCGTCGGTCCCAGCGGAGGCGTTCATTGTGCACCCGCCACAAAATCGCCCAGGTAGGCGGCCCGCACCTCGGGGTCGCGCATCACATCGGGGGTGGGGCCGTGGGTTATGAGCTTTCCGAAGTCGAGCACATAGGTGCGCTCGGTGAACGAGGCCACCAACTCCACGTCGTGCTCCACCAGCAGCATGCCGAAGCCCTGCTCGGATTGGATGCGGGCCAGGGTTTCGGCCAAGGCGGTGGTCTCGGCCCGGTCGAGGCCCGAGGAGGGCTCGTCGAGCAGCACCACCCGGGGCTGGGTCATGAGCGCCCGGGCCACCTCCACCAGACGGCTCTGGCCCAGGCTGAGGGCCTCGATGGGCTCGTCGCCCATGCCGCCCAGCCCGAGGCTCTCGAGCAGGGCGTCGCAGCGCTCGATCTCGGCGGGCTTGGGCAGGCCCAGGCCGATCACGTCTTTCCACAGGGCGCCGGTGCCGCTGCGGATGCGGTGGGCGAAGAGCAGGTGATCTCGCACCGACGAGCCGCTGAACAGCTCCACCCGCTGGAAGGTGCGGCCGATGCCGAGGCGGGCTCGGCGGTAGACCGGCAGGCGGGTGATGTTCTGGCCGTCGAAGCTCACCGAGCCGGCGTCGGGGCGCAATAGACCCAGCAGGCAGTTGAACAGGGTGGTCTTGCCCGCGCCGTTGGGGCCGATGAGCCCCACTCGCTCCCCCGCGTCGAGTGCGATGTGTACCTCGTCGACCGCGGTGATGCCGGCGAACCGCTTGGTGATGCCGTCGGCCACCAGCAGGCTCATGGCCCATCCCCTGTCTCGCTTGCGGCATCGACTTCTGGCCCGGCGGCGGCTGCGGCCACGGCGGGCTGGCGGCGCCCGAAGGCCCGCTGCATCAAGGCCTGCGACCGGCGTTTGCCGTGCTCAAGGAGGCCCTCGGGATGACGGGCGAAGGAGATGGCGGCGAAGCCGAACAGCACGTACCGCCACGCCCCGTGCAGGCCCAGCCAGCGGTCGAGTATCAGCTCGGGGAAGATCACGAAGGCCACCCCGGCTTGGATGCCGCCCTCCACGGTGCGGGCGCCGAGCACGACCACGATCACCAGCCAGAACAACCCCGCCTGGGGGTCGTAGTTGGCCTCGTAGCTGACCTGCTTCTCCTCCATGGCCAGAAGCCCCCCGCCGATGGCGGCGATGGCGGCCGACACCGAGAACACAATCACCCGGGATCGCCAGGAGATCACCCCGATGGACTCGGCCGCGGTCTCCGAACCCCGCAGGGCGCGCAGGGCCATGCCGGTGCTGGACTCGCGGATGAGGATCACCAGCACGCCCACCAGAACCAAGATGGCGATGCACAGGATGAGGAAGTTCTTGTGGCTGGAGAAGTCGACGCCGAACAACTGAGGACGGGGCACGCCGCGGCCGTGGAACAAAGAGCCGCCCACCCAGCCGTACTTAACCAATACGTCGTGGAAGAACAGCGCGAAGGCCAAGGTGGCGATGGCCAGCCAGATGCCCCCCAAGCGCATCACCGGAATGCTGAGCACCGCGCCCACCGCGGCGGCGATGGCCGCGCCGGCCAGCATGCCCACGATCACCGAGACATCCCAACGCTGGGCGAACTGCATGGCCCCGAACGCGCCGATCGCCGCGAAGGTCACCTGGCACAGGGCGATCTGGCCGCCGAGGCCGGTGAACACCACGATGGACAGAAAGATGATGGAGAAGATCACCGAGTGGGTGATGCGGGAGATCCAGAAGTTGTTGGCGTAGCCGAAGGTCCAGATGCCCACCGCGGTGAAAAAAGCCAGGGCCATGATCCGGGTGTAGATGGTCATCCCCCGGCTGCGACTGGTGGCGGCCAGCGCCGGCGGGGGCGGGGACACGCCCAGCAGCGGGTCGGCCCCGGCGATCTGGCGGCGGATGGCGGGCCAGAACACGATGATGGCGAACAGCATCACGTAGGGCAGTGCCGAGCCCCGCAGCTCGTTCAAGATGACGTTGTCGCGGGGCAGATGGGTGCGCATCTCGGTGGTGATCACCCCCAGCACCAGGCCGCCGAACAGGGCGGCGGGCAGGTTGACCAGTCGGCCCAGCGCGGCCGCGGCCAAAGCGGCGATGACGATCGGGAAGTAGCCCTGGGGCACCAGCACGGTGCCCAGCGAGGAGGTGGTGGGCACCAGCAGCACGCCGGCCAGACCGGCGAAGAAGCTCGACAGGATCCACGAGCCCGACGACACCCAGTCGGCGTTGACCCCGTTGAGCTCGGTCATGCGGGGGCTCTGCACCACCGCTCGGATGCGCAGGCCCAGCCGGGTGTAGCGGAACAGCGCGGCCAGAGCCAGCGCGGCGGCGATCACGATGACGAAGGCGGCGATCTCGTCGCGGGTCACCGGGTAGCGGCCGAACAGCCGGTACACGGTGGTGCCGTCGGGGATGATGCCCACCGCCCCGAAGGGCTGCTCGCGGTCGTAGTCGACGATGAGTTTGAACAGCTCGGGCAGCGCCACCAGCAGGCCGAGGGAGATCACCAGCTTGGCCACCGCGGAGGCGGCGTGGACGTGGCGGAAGATCAGCCGCTCCAACAGCAGGCCGAGCACCGGGGCCACCAGCACCACGGCCACCAGCACCGCCGACCAGATGGGCCAGTCGCGCCGCACGTGGAGCTCGAAGTAGGTGGCCGCACTGATGAAAGCCTGCGCGCCGAAGGCCAGGTTGAACACCCCGGAGGTTTTGTAGGTGAGCACGAAGCTCATGGCCACCAGGGCGAACCCCGCGCCGATGGGGAGTCCCTGGAAGAACGCCCGGATGGTTTCTTCCAGGACCCCGGCGGCGAGGACGCTGGCGGTCATCGTGGGCTCAGCCTCCGCTCAGCAGGGCCTTCAGTTCACAAACGAGAAGGATTCGGGATCGTGCCAGTCATCCCGGGCGACCTCCCAGCACTGCCATGGCCTGCCGGGCTCGCCGGTCCACTGCTCGAAGGCACCGTCCACGATCTTGACCGCGTTGATGCAGCGGTACTCGTAGTCGGCGTCGGGGTTGTTGTTGGGCAGGGCGATCTGGCGGCTGAAGTCGATCGGGTTGGTGAGCCCGTCGTGGCTGTAGTCGTCGAAGGTGCGCAGGGCGTCGACCAAAGAGGCCCGGTCGAACTCGGGGCCGGCGGCCAAGAGGCCCTCGTAGAAGAGGTGGGCGTTGAGCCAGCCGACGATGGTCTGCTCCTCGAGCTTGAGGTCGGCGGTGTACTCGAAGAACCGCCTTTGCAGTTCGCTGTCGATCTCGGCCTCGAACGGCACGAACTGGACGAACACCAGATCGCCCTCGAACAGGTCGGCGTTGGCGGCCACGAACTCGTGGTTGTAGGTGTTGGGGTGATACATGATCACATCGTCGCGGTAGTCCTGCTTGACCAGCTCCTGGGCGATGGTGCGCATGCCGTTTAGATCGAGGCAGGTGTAGATGATGTCGACGCCCTTGTCCTTCATCTCCGACACTTGCGGGGCGACGCCGCCGGCCAGGCCGAACTCGATGGAGGTGTCGAAGAACTCCACCGTCATTCCGCCGGCCTCGGCGCTGTAGTGCTCGATGGAGTCGCGGGTGCCCTCGGCGCAGATCTTGGAGTTCTCGCTGTTGCCGTAGCCGAAGATGCCCGCCTTGGTGGCCCCCACCTGGGAGGCGACGTAGGGGAACAGCTGGTGGATGCAGCCGATGCAGCTCGGGGCGATGTTGCCGAAGATGTTGCGCCGGTCGGCGAACTCGTTGTGGATGTTCCAGCCAAAGGTGGGCACCCCGGCGTCGTTGAGGGTGTCGGCGCCGAAGAACAGCAGGGTGGCCACGAAGGCAGCCAGCGAGTCGTCTTCTTCCACCATGGCCAGCGATTCGGGCTGGTTCATGAACAGCTGGTCGTCGCGCCGGTTGGCCAGCACCAGCTCGCGGCCGTAGATGCCGCCGGTTTCGTTGATGAAGTTGAAGTACGCCTCGATGCCGTCGTTGTAGGCCGCAATATTGGTGCCCAGCGTGTTGTTGCTGATGGTGACGATGGAGGTAACCCTGATCTCGTCGTCGTTCACCCCGGGAACGCCGGAGATGGGCACGAAGTCGTGGCGGTGCTCAGGGTCCTTGGGCTCCTCGGGCTCCGGTTCCGGCGCGGGCTCGTCCTCAGGCTCGTCCTCGGGGGCGGGCGCGGGCTCGTCGTCGGGCGCCTCTTCTGGAGCGGGCGCCTCATCCGCGGCAGGCGCAGGGGCGCCGCCTTCGTCGTCGTCTCCTGCGTTACCACAGGCCGTGGCTACCAAAGCCAGCACGGCGAATACAGCAAGCAGCAGCTTCCACAAACGAGCAGTCATCAAAGTCCCCCTTGTCGCATGTGCCGATCAAGTTAGCCGAACTGAACCGGACCACGAAGGGCCGGTGGAGTGTGGGCTAGTGGCTGGTGCGGTAGTCGCCGAACTTGGAGTCTCGCTCAGAGAGGGTGGTGGTGAGGCCCTTCTTCTTGATGGAGCCCACGAAATCGGCCATGGCCTGGGTGTGGGTGCCCAGCGCGCACAGCTCGGTGCCGGCTCGGATACCGGCCCGCATGCCCATGTGCTCCATCTGGCGGTGGACCACCCGCTTGTTCATCTGGAGCAGCTCGGCGGGCACCTGGGCGATGCGCTCGGCCACCTCCAGCACCGCGTCTTCCAATTCGTCCTCGGGATAGCAGGCATTGGCCCAGCCCCGCTCCACCGCTTCGACGCCGGTCACGTAATCGCCGGTGAGCATCATCTCCATGGCCTTGCGCATGCCCAAGAACCAGGGGTGGAAGTGCATGTCTGGCACGCCGAAGCGCACGGCGGGATAGCCCATTTTGGCGTCCTCGGCCATGTAGACCAGGTCGCATCCGGTGGCCAGCTCGCTGCCCCCGGCCAGGCAGTAGCCGTGGACCTGGGCGATGACCGGCTTGGCCAGGTCCCAGATGCTCATCCAGCCCTCGGTTACGTGGCGGGGCCACTGGCCTTCGCCGCCGGGGGTGTAGAAGGGCAGCTCGTAGCCCTCGTTGCCCCCGCTCAGGTCGTAGCCGGCGGAGAACGACGGGCCGGCGCCGCAGACGATGCTCACCTTGACGTCGTCGTCTCGGTCGGCCTCTTCCAGCGCTTCGAGAACGGCCCCTCGCAACGGGTGGATGAGGCTGTTGCGCTTCTCGGGGCGGTTCATGGTGACGCGCCGCACGTGGGGGCGGGGGTTGTCGATCAGGACGATGTTGTCGCTCATGGCCGCCAACCGTAACCTGCGGGCCGATGTGTGCTCTTACCGCAGCGACCACAGTTCTTCGGCCATGAGCGGCCCGGTGCTGATTGACTCGACCAAGGGCGCTCGGGTGGCGCTGCACGACTTAGGGGGCAACGGGCCGACGGTGCTGTTCTGCCATGCCAACGGGTTCTGCGGGCCGATGTGGCAGCCGGTGGCTCGGGAATTGGCGTCGGTGGCCCACTGCTGGGCGCTGGACTTCCGGGGCCACGGCGACAGCGTGTCGGGCCCCGACGAGGACTACCACTGGAACGGCATGGCCGACGACGTGCTGGCCGCGGTGGATGCGCTCGATCCTGCGCCCCGGCTGGCGGTGGGCCACTCCCTGGGCGGGGCGTCGATCCTGAAGGCCGAGCAGGCCCGGCCGGGCACTTTCGACCGGGCCTGGGTGTTCGAGCCGGTGACCATTCCGGGCCGGACTGTTCCCCGAGACGGCGTGAACATGCTGGCGGCCATCGCCCGGATGCGGCGGGCGGAATTCGAGTCTCGCCAAGCGGCCTATGACCGCTACGCCTCCAAGCCGCCGCTGAGCCTGTTCGCCCCCGAGGCGCTTCGGGCCTATGTGGACCACGGGCTTCGGGATCTGCCCGACGGCACCGTTGAGCTCAAGTGCGCGCCCGACACCGAGGCCAGCGTCTTCGAGAACCCCGATTTGGAGGGATTTCCCCGGCTGGGCGAGGTGGCCACCGCGGTCACGGTGGCGGTGGGCACCGACAACGACCCGCCGGCCATGGCCGCCCCCCTAGTGGCCGAGCGGCTCCCCAACGCCACCCTGGTGCAATACGACAACCTGACCCACTTCGGCCCCCTCCAAGACCCACCCCGCATCGCCGCCGCCATCGCCAACGCCCTGTTCGACGGCTGAGGCATGATGGAGGCATGGACAACATCGATTTCGGCGATCTGAACTATCTGGCGATCCTGGTCGCCGTTGTGTTCAACCAACTGCTCGGGGCTTTCTGGTACGGCACCTTCGCCAAACCGTGGATGGCCGAGACCGGGATGACCCAAGAGGACATCGAGGGCATGAAGGGGACGCCCCGCCAGTGGTACCCCTATGTCATCGCCATCGTATTGGCCATCGTGTTCACCCTTGGGCTGGCGCTGCTGGTGCAGGGCATGGAGGCCGACAACGCCGGCGAGGGGCTCGGCTTGGGAGTGCTGGCCGCAGTGGGGTTCGTGGTGACCTCACACGGGGTGAACTACGCCTTCGAGGGTCGCAGCCTGAAGCTGCTGGCCATCAACTCCGGCTATCCGCTGATCTCCTACGCAGTGATCGGAATCGTGCTGGCGGTTTGGACCTAGAGGATCGCGCCGGACTCCTTCATGGCGGCGATGTCTTCCCAGGGGATTCCGGCTTCTAGGAGGAGGGTCTCGGTGTGCTCGCCGTGTTCGGGGGCGCGGTCCACGGACACGGGCTGCTCGTTGAACATGGCGGGGTTGGCCACGAGCTGGACTTCTTGGCCGTTACCGGTGGTCATGGCGGGCAGGTAGCCGTTGGCGATGACCTGGGGGTCTTCGTAGAGCTCGTTGAGGGTTTGGAACGGCACCCACACGCCTTTGAAGTCGGCCAGGGCCTCCTTCCAGTACGACAAGGGTTGCGACTCGAATATCTCGTCGAGGATGGCGATGCAGGCCTCGTTGTTCTCGGCTCGGGCGGCCATGTCGATGAATCGGGGGTCGGTGGCCAGTTCGGGACGGCCGATGCACTCGCAGAGCTGGGGCCAGTGCTTGTCGGCCTGGAGCAGGATGAAGCTGAGATAGCGGTCGTCGGAGGTGCGGTAGGCGTTGACCACGGGGTTGACCATCTTGGTGCGGTCGCCGGCGGGGAGCCGGTCCATGCCGAAGAGCTTGGCCGCGATCACCAGGGGTGAGAGCTGCCACATGGCGGTGGCGAGCAGCGACACGTCGATGACCGACGGCTCGCCGGTGGCTGACCGCTGATAGAGGGCCGCGGCGATAGCGCCGGCAGTGGCCATGCCGCCCATGACGTCGCCGAAGGCGGGGGCGGGCTGGCTCATGGGCCAGCCGTCGGGGCGGGCCGGGAGGGTGGCGCCCATGCCGCCCCGGGCCCAGAAGGAGGCACCGTCGTAGCCGCCCTTTTCGGCATCGGGGCCGTGGGGGCCCTGGCCCGAGCCCCGGGCGATGATGATCTGGGGGTTGCGCTCGCGCAGATCCTCGGTGTCGATGCGGAGCTTGCGGCGTACCGGGGGCATGTAGTTGGTGAGGAACACATCGGCGGTCTCCACCAGCTTGAGCAGCATCTCCCGGCCGTCGGGGTGGGCCAGGTTCAAGCCGATGGAGCGCTTGCCCCGGTTGGGCTGCTCGATCATGAAGTTGACGCCGCCCGCGCCGCCGGGGACCAGCCCGGAGGTGATGAGGCCCCGCTGGGGGTCGCCGGTCACCGGGTGCTCCACCTTGATCACGTCGGCACCCCAGTCGACCAGCACCGAGCCGCCGGAGGGGATGAACATCCAGCTTGCGACCTCTATGACGCGGATGCCCTCGAGGGGTCGGCTGGGCGGGGCGGCGTTGTCGCTCACCAGACCAGCTCCAGATTGTCGACCTGGCGGATGCCGGGGCTGTAGCGCAGCTCCAGGTCGTCGGCCAGGCGGTAGTCGGGCACCCGGGCGTGCCACTCTTCCAAGGCCACCCGCAGCTCCATGCGGGCAAGATGGGATCCCAGGCAGCGGTGGACGCCGCCGCCGAATCCCAAGTGCTTGTTGGACTCCCGGTCGAAGTCCACCTGGTCGGGGTTGTCCCACACCCGCTCGTCGGTGTTGGCCGAGCCGAGCAGCACGGTGATACGGGAGCCCTCAGCGATGGGGCATCCGCTCATCTCGGTGTCGGCTGTGGTGATGCGGGGCACGATGGGCACCGGGCTCTCGTAGCGCAACAGCTCCTCAATGGCGTGGGGGATTATGGCCGGGTCGTCAGCCACGCGCTGGCGGTGGTCGGGATTCTGGGCCAAATAGGCCACGATGCAGTCCAGCGAGGCCGAGACGGTGTCGAGCCCGGCCAGGAAGAACAGGTAGCCGATGTCCACCACGTCGTCGCGGCTGAGGGGCTGGCCGTCGACCTTGGCGTCGATGATGGTGGACAAGAAGTCGTCTTGGCGCTCGGCCATGCGGGCCTCCACCACCTCTTCGAGCACCGCGTAGATTTTCTGGCCGGTGGCCTTCACCATCTCATAGCGCTCCTCCAGGGAGCGGGCCGGCGGTCGGATGATGCCGTCTTTGAGGGCCAGGAACTCGTCCACCCGGCTGACCGGCAGGCCCAGCAGCTCCACGAAGATGGTGGAGGGCAGGGGCTCGGCGATGTCATTATGGAAGTTGCAGTGGCCGTTGTCGGCTACCTCGTCGATGAGCTCCCGGATCAGCTCCCGCACCCGGGGTTCGTACTTGACCATCTGCTTGGGGGCGAACAGCGGGTCGAGCGCCTTGCGGTGCTTGCTGTGGTGGGGCGGGTCGACCTGCAAGGGCACCAAGGGCCGGGTGTTGCCGATTTGGACCGCGGAGGAGTCGGAGGAGAACAACTCGGGGGTGCGCAGGGCTGTCATCACGTCTTCGTGGCGGGAAATGGTGAGCGTGCCCGTGGTGGACCGCCCGGACAGCTGGACGACCGGGGTGTTGTCGCGCAGATCCCGGTAGATGCTCTGGGGATCGACGGCTTCCTCGGGGCGCTCCAGCGTGTAGTGGGAGTCGGGGGCGGCGTCGGTCATGAGGTCTCCTTGGTAAGAATGACGGCGTCTTCGGGGCAGTTCATGGATGCGCGGCGGGCCTGGTCGGCCAGCTCATCGGGCACGGCCCGCTCGTGCGTGGGCTGGCAGTAGCCGTCGTCGTCGGCCTCGAACAGGTCGGGGGCCAGCATGTAGCAGCGCCCGTGCCCTTGGCAGAGCTCGGTGTCAACCCGGATGCGCATCAGCGGGAATGGTAGGCCAAGCGGCCGGTACGGCTCACGGCGGGGTTCACGGGAGGGGCAGGACGCCGAGGCCGTCGGGGAAGGAGAGGCCGTAGTCGATGGTCTCGGGGGGCAGGGGCTGGTTGTCTTCGTCGAAGAGGATGCGGCGCACGGTGCCCTGTCTGGAGGCGGGACCGATGCCCGAGTCGTTGAAGACCAGGGCCAGGTCGGCGTAGTAGAGGGTGCCGTCGAGCCCCACCGCGATGCCCAGCGGCGATCCGGTGCTCAAGGGCTCGAGGGCCAGCGTCTCGCCTTCGGGCGGGGCCAGCACGGTGCGGACGTAGTTGCCGTTGCCGTCGTACTGGTTGATGAAGCCGCCGAGGGTGTCGGACACGTACCAGCCGCCGCGGCCGTCGGCGGCAACGCCGGTGGTGAGGCTGAGGCCGTTGCCGACGCCGATGAACAGCTCGACGGCAACCGCTTCGGGGTCGCACTCCTCGGCGGTGCGGGGCAGGTTGGAGTAGCGCTGCACTCCGATGGTGGGCGGGCGGGCCGAGGCCACCAGCACGTCGTCGCCGTCGGCGGCCAGCTGCTGGGCGGTGGCGATGTCGTCGGCCACCACGCACCGGGCACCGTCGTACGGGGGGAACCACACGGTGAGCTGGCCGGTGCCGGGGCCGGAGGCCTGGTTGCCCACGTCGGTGGTGAGCAGGCGACCGTCGGGCAGGAATGCGCAGCCGTAGGGCTCGGGCTGGCTGTCGGCCGACTCGAAGTCGGGGGTGAGCTTGCCCACCTGGGTGGCGGTGAGGTTGCCGAGGGTGTCGCCTTCGAGTTGGAAGATGCCGAACCCGGCGGGAACGGCGGGCTGGCCGGTGTCCTCTCCAGCGATGAATCGGCCGTCGCCGGTGAAGCACACCTGGCCGTTGATGTCGCGGCCGTCGGGATCCTCACGGGCGTTGGTGATGATCCGCTGGGTGCCGCCGTTGTCGCCGTACACCACAAGGTTGTTGCCCTGGGGGCTGAACACCAGATAGGTGGGCGGGCTTAGGGGCTCGGTTTGCAGCGGCGGATTGAAGCCGATGCTGGCCACCAGGCGGTCGAAGCCGTCGGCGGGACCGGGTATGGCAGTGGTGTCGTGCAGGGCCAGCAGGCTGATGCGGTTGTAGGAGGCACCGGGGCGGGGCACGGTGCGGGCGACGCAGCCGCCATCGTCTTCGAGCACGCACAGGTAGCCGCCCGAGGGGCGGTCGTCGCGCTCGGACACCAGCACGCCGAAGGCCGACGCCCCCACTTCGGCGGCCGCGCTCCCCTCCCGGAGCCAGGCGGCGGGATCGCCCAGGCCGCTGGAGGTGACGGTGAGTTCGAAGGGGTCGGTTTCAATCGACAGGGTGAGCATGGGGTCGGTGCCGGGCGGCGGGGTCTTGAAGTCGAAGCCCACGTCGCAGGGAGCGTCGATGCAGCGGCCCGACGCCCCCACCAGGCGGACCTGGCCCGCTTCGGGCTCGGGCTCTTCTTCGGGGGCGGTCTGGGCGGCGGCCTCCACGTCGGGGGCCACGGTGTAGCGGAACACGCCGGAGGTCTCTGATGGGCCGGCCGATCCTGGCTCGCGGAAGCCGGCCACGGCCCACATGTCGTCGCCCACGATGGCCACTCCCCCGGAGATGAGCCCGGTGAGCTCGTCGGACCACAGCACCTCGCCGGTGTCGAGGCGCAGGGCTCGCAGGGTGAAATCGAGCGAGCCCACGAACACCACCCCGTTCACCTCGGTGGTGGGCGAGTAGGTGGGGCCGACGGCGTGCTGCTGCCAGACGATGTCGCCGGTGGCGGCGTCGAAGGCGTGCATACAGGGGCAATCGGCCACGCCGGTGCCGCCAGCGATGATCCCGTTTGCGTAGGCGGCGGGGCCGATGAAGCCGCCGCTGGAGAAGTTGGGGCGGATCACGTTGTCGGCGGTGGCCCGGGTTTTCCACACCAGCTCCCCGGTGTCGCGGCTCACCACGTAGAACACGGCGTCTTTGTTGCCAAGGCCGACGAGGTCTTGGCCGTCGACGGTGAACAGCACCGGCACCCCGGCGAAGTCGGAGTCGTCGTTGTTGGGGGGATGGGGCTGGAAACTCCAAGCCGGCTTCCCGGTGTCGATGTTCACCGCGAACAGGGCCTCGGTGTAAGGGCCCCAACCGTCGGGGGAGGTGGGGCAGTTGGCGCTGCCGGCAAACATGAGGCGGCGCTCGAGGTCGACCGAGGGCGATCCCCACACTCCCCCGCAGCCCTGATGGTCGCCGCCTTCGAGATCGAAGTGCCAGAGCAGCTCGCCGGTGGCCAGGCTGACGGCCACCACCCCGGCGGGGAAGGGGGCGTTGTGGGTGTCGAAGGTGGCGATCACGCGGTCTTCCACCACGATGGGGGTGGTCTCCAGCTCGGTGGGCCAGCCGGGCTCGCCCAGGGCGTGGGTCCAGATCACCGTGCCGTCGGCGGCATTGAGGGCGTGGATGGTGCGCCCGGCGTTGAACACCACCGCGGGGGTGCCGCCGATGACGGTGTAGGAGGCCGACGAGGTGATCTGCCCGGCGTAGACGTTGTCGTGGTACTCGGCGTCGAAGTGCCAGAGCTCGGTGCCGTCGGCGGCATCGAGGGCGTAGAACCGGCCGGCCCAGTCGCCCACATACAGCACGCCATCCACCACCACTGGGGCGGCGGTGACCACGTCGCTGGTGTTGAAGTACCAGATGCGGCGCAGACTGGCGGCAGTGTCGGGGCTTATGCCGCTGTCGCACGGGTAGGAGAAGGTGCGATCGATGCCGTGGCCCCACATGGGCCAGTCGCAGGTGGGGCCGTCGGGAGCGGTGGTGGTGGGCTGAGCGGGGGCGGCGGTCGCTGCTGGCTCGGTGGGCTGGACGGTAGCGGCCGGGGTCGCGGTAGGGGCAGGGGTCGCGGGCTGGTCGTCGTCTCCTCCACAGGCGATCGCGATGAGGGCGAGGGCCAGGCAGAGGACGGTGAGGCGCGGTAGCCGGCTCATAGTGGGACGATGCTAATGAAACCCACTATCCGGTGAGACGGCGATGGACTCTGGGTGGGAGACTGAGGGTGAATGACCGTTGACACCGCTCCGGCCGAAGTTCAGGCCCCGAATACGGCCGAGCGCCGGTTCAGCCAGTCGATGGTGGTGTCGGGAACCCGGTGCCTGCTGACCTACTTGGTGTTCCCGTTTCTGCTGCCGGTGCTGGGGTTGGCCGACTCGGTGGGGCCCGCCATAAGCGTGCCCATCGGACTGGTGGCCATTGTGTTCAACGGGCTGAGTATTCGACGGTTCTGGCGGGCCGACCACCGGTTGAAGTGGCCGGTGAGCACGGTAAACGTTCTGGTGATCGGGCTGCTGTGCTACCTGACTGTGCGTGACATCGCCGAACTCGTCGGCTGAGCCCGGCGATCCCGCTGCTCTTAGCCACTCCAAAGTGGCCCGCAACCCGCTAGTGCGGGTTCTGTGGGTTGTCGGCGGGCTGGTGTGTGTGGCGGTAGGAGCAATCGGGGTGATCGTTCCCGGGCTGCCGTCGACGGTGTTCTTCATCATGGCTGCCGCGGCGTTCAGCCGGTCGAGCGAGCGAATGGAGAGGTGGGTGCTGAACCTGCCCGGCGTAGGGAAGCTGGTGGCCGACTACCGGGCTGGTCTCGGGATGCCCTGGCGGGCGAAGGTCATCGCCGGAACAATGATTGTGGTGGCGGTGGGGTTGAGCACAGGCTTGGCGATTGGCTCGTGGACGTGGCGAGGCGTCGTGATCGGGTTGGGGATCGTGGGACTGGCCTACATCTTCGGGCGAGTGCCTACCCAGCGCTAGAGATTTGCGATTTCGTGTTCTATTCGGGATTCGATGTATTGGCGGGCGTTGGCTATTCGGGTGGGGAGGTGCATGGAGGGGAAGAGGCCGTCGGAGGGCTTGTAGCTCTTGAGGATCTGCTTGGCGATGGTGTCTTTGTGAACCTCGGTGGGGCCGTCGGCGATGCCCATTACCGGGCCGCTCATCCACATTGAGGTGAGAGGCATGAGGTTGGACACGCCGAGGGAGCCGTGGGCGTGCATGGCCCGGTACACCACATCGATCAGCACCTTGGGGGTGGCCACCTTGACGCCGGCAATGTGCTGGCGGACCTTGGCGTAGTCGCCCTCGTTGTCAATGAGCCAGGCGGTGTGGAGCACCTGGAGGCGGAACTGCTGGATCTGGATCCAAGAGTCGGCGATCCAGTGCTGGATGGACTGCTTCTCGCCGATGAGCGAGCCCTTGGTCTCCCGCGACAGCACCCGCTCGCACATCATGTCGAGGGCCCGCTGGGCCACGCCCACCGAGCGCATCCCGTGGTGGACCCGGCCACCGCCGAGGCGGGTTTGGGCGATCTTGAAGCCCGACCCCTCGTCGCCCAGCAGGTTCTCGGCCGGCACCCGCACGTCGTTGAATCGGAGATAGGCGTGGTCGCCGTCTTCCAGGTCTTCGGTGCCTAGGCCCACGTTGGCCACCACTTCGATGCCGGGGGTGTCGGTGGGCACCAGCATCATCGACGAGCCCCGGTACACCGACACGTCGGGGTTGGTGATGAGCATGACGATCATGAACTTGGCGTACTTGAAGTTGGAGGCGAACCACTTCTCGCCGTTGATCACCCACTCGTCGCCGTCGCGATGGGCTCGGCAGGTGAAGTAGTTGGGATCGGAGCCGCCCTGGGGCTCGGTCATGGCGTAGGTGGATGAGATCTTGCCGTCGAGCAGGGGCTGGAGGTAGAGCTCCTTCTGCTCATCGGTGCCGTAGTGGGCGATGATCTCGGCGTTGCCGGAATCGGGCGCCTGGCAGCCGAACACCACCTGGGCCCACAGCGCCCGGCCCAGGATCTCGTTCATCAGGGCCAGCTTCACCTGGCCGTAGCCGAGGCCGCCGAGGTGGGGGCCCATGTGGCAGGCCCACAGGCCGTTGTCCTGCACCTGCTTCTGGAGGGGGCGGATAAGGGCGTTGGCCGTCTCGTTGGTGCGATCGAAGGGATTGACCTCGCCCCGGAAGTAGAGGTCTATGGGCTCGATCTCGGTGGTGACGAAGGTGTCCATCCAGTCGAGCTTCTCTTGGAACTCGGGTTCTATAGAAAAATCAATGGCCATGGGACTACCGCACTCTCTGGGTTGGACTTAAAGTGGCTGCCTATGAAGTTCGAGATGACTCCGGGCGAGATTTTAGCGGCTGCCCGAGCCCCCGAACCCGGTGACGAAGGGTACGACCCGTTTGATGCCTTCGACCAAGCCCAGGGGGCCGAGCACTCCATCAACCCCTATGAGGTGTACACCGAGCTCCTGGCCCAGTGCCCGGTCCACCGGGGCAGCGTGTCGGAGATGCTGGGAGCGGTCAGCGTTAGCGACCTGATGGCCGGGGAGCGGCAGATTGTGAACGTGCTGTCGTACGACGGAGTGGAGGCGGTGCTGCGGGACGGGGCCACTTTCTCGTCGGCGGGGTACGCCGAATCGATGGGACTGGTGATGGGCCACACCATCTTGGAGATGGACGAGCCCGAGCACGGGCAATACCGCAAGCTGATCCAGCAGGCGTTCACCCGCCGGGAGATGGAGCGGTGGGAGCACGACATCGTGAACCCGGTATTGGACCACTACATCGGCGCCTTCGTCGACCGGGGGCGGGCCGATCTGGTACACGAGCTGATGTTCGTGTTCCCGGTTCATGTGATCGCCATCGCGCTGGGCCTGCCGGAGGCCGACCTGCCCGCCTTCTACCGGCGGGCGGTGGAGATCACCAACATGGCCACCCAGATCGAACGGGGGTTCGCGGCGTCGCAATGGCTGTACGACTTCTTGGAGCCGGTGGTGGAGGGCCGGCGGGCCGACCCACAGGAGGACTTGATCAGCATCTTGGCCCATGCCGAGCTGGACGGGCAGCGGCTGACCAACGACGAGATCATCGCCTTCTGCCGGCTGCTGCTGCCCGCCGGGGCCGAGACCACCTATCGGGCGGCCAGCAACATGATGGTGGGGTTGCTGTCGGATCCAGCGCAGTTGGAGGCGGTGCGGGCCGACCGGTCGCTGGTGACCGCCGCGGTGGAGGAGGCGCTGCGGTGGGAGGCGCCGCTGACCGGGATCTCTCGCACCGCGACAGCCGATGCGGTGGTGGACGGTATCGAGATCCAAGCCGGGACGGCGGTGAATACCTCTCTGGGCTCGGCCAATCACGACTCTTCCCGCTGGGACGACCCCGAGCGGTTCGACATCTTCCGCCAGCCCAAGGGCCACATGGCCTTCGCCACCGGGCCGCACCTGTGTTTGGGCATCCATTTGGCCCGCATGGAGATGCGGGTGGTGCTGGAACACCTGCTGGACCGGCTTCCCGGCCTGCGCCTCGACCCTGACGCTGAGGCGCCGGAAATCGCCGGGCTCGCCTTCCGGGCTCCCGCGACACTCCCGGTGGTGTGGGACGCCTGAACGGTTGGTCGGACAGCCGCTAGAGGGTGGTGGTTTGGGCCAGGGCGGCGGCGTCGCGGGCTAAGTCGAGCACCACGCGGCCGAAGGCTTCCATTCTCGGGTTGTCGGCGCCGCCGGCTACGAAGCGCGCGTAGCCGCCCTCCAGCACGATGGCCAGCTTGAAGCGGGCCAAGATCACGTAGTAGTCGATCTCGTCGACATCGCGACCCGACATGGTGGCGTAGCGCTCCAGCAGGTCGTCGCGGAAGGGCAGGCCCTCGTAGTCGACGTAGCCCACCGATGGGCGGCTGGCCTCGTCTTCGGGCCAGTTCATCACCACCCAGGCCAAATCCAGCAGCGGGTCGCCCACTGTGCCCATCTCCCAGTCGACGATGGCGGCCATCCTGGCGGGGGCGCCGTGGTGGAACATCACATTGGCGAACTGGTAGTCGCCGTGCATGATGCCGGGCGTATAGCTGCGGGGGGTGCGGCCCCGGAGCCAGTCGCCCGCTTCATCGAGGCCGGGGATGTCGCGGAACTTGAAGCGTTCGAGGTGGGCGTACCAGCGGTCGACCTGGCGCTCGTGGAAACCGTCGGGGCGGCCGAGGCCCTCAAGGCCATTGGCCTGCCAATCCACCTTGGACAGCCGGGCGATGGCGTCGACCAGCTCGTAAGCCAAACCGGGGCGGGCATCGATGTCGGACCCGAACGGCTCGGGCCAGCCGGGCTCGCTGATGGGCGACCAGCCGTCGACGAAGTCCATGAGGTAGAAGGCCGCTCCGATAACGCTGGTGTCGTCGGTGCCACCGGCCGCCCGGGCGTGGGGGACGTCGGTGTCGGCCAGGGCGGAGAGGATGCGGAACTCCCGCATCATGGTCTCGTTGCGGCCTTCGGGAACCTTGCGGGGTGGGCGGCGCAGGGCCCAGCGGTGCTCGCCCCGGCAGATCTCGAAGATCTCGTTTGATGCGCCGCCGGAGATGAACCGGCTGGTGACGGGCTCGCCCTGGCCGGCCAGGCCCTGAGCGTCCATCCACTCCCCCAGCGCGACCGGCTCGATCAGCCCCTTGGTTCGCTCGGCCTCGGAGGCCTCATCGGTGTCGGACCGCGAGAAGACGCTGGAATCCGTGGTTTCCTCTGGTTGTTCGCTCATGCGGCCAGGCGATGGGTGAGGAGCTCTTTGCGGTTCTTCACGCTGCCGGCCTCAAAGTCAGGAGCTCTTTGAGGTTTTCGGACATGACCTTTTTCTGGTCTTCGGGGCTGCGGTCGGCCACTTCCTTCACGAAGTCGAGCGGCTGGCCGAGACCCTCAGGGTGGGGGAAGTCGGAGCCGAACAGCACCCGGTCGATGCCGATCAGGTCGATGAGCCCGGAGATGTCCTCCTCATAGAAGGGGCTGATCGAGATGTGGCGACGGAAGGTTTCCACTGGGTCTTCGGCGAACTCCTGGGGCATCTTGCCGTAAGCCTCGGCCAGCTCCACCAGCAGCGGGGCCACCCAGGTGGAGCCGTTCTCGATACAGGCCACCCGCAAGCTGGGATGGCGCTCGAACAGGCCGTGGCAGATCATGGCAGCCATGGTGTCGAAAATGGGACGGCCGTGGCTGATGACGGTGCGGAAGGCACCGGGTTTGAACGGCAGGAACTCGTCTCGGCCGCCCTCCCAGTCGCTGGCGTAGGTGTCGTAGCCGGAGTCGGAGGCGTGGCAGGTGACCAGGATCCCGGTCTGCTCCACCACATTCCAGAAGTCGTCGAACTCGGGCAGGCCCATGGAGCGGGAGCCCTTCACGGCGGGAACCGGGGCGGGGCGGACCAGCACGGCTCGGGCGCCGTTGTCCACGCACCACTCCAATTCCTCGATGGCCCGACGGGGGTCGGGAAGGGTGATGATCGGGGTGGGGAAGATGCGGTCGTGGTAGTTGAACGTCCACTCGTCGAGCATCCACCGGTTGAAGGCGGTGATGGCGGCGTGCGTGAGGTTGATGTCGTCCTTCATCCGCTCCTCGAGCAGCGAGGCCAGGGTGGGGAACAGCAGAGTGGCGTACACCCCCTGTTCGTCGAGCAGCTTGATGCGGTCGTCGGGGTTGCGGAAAGCGGGGTGGCAGCGGATGGGCTTGCCGGTGAACTCTCGGAGGGTCTTGCCGTCGGGGTTGTTGCCCCGGTAGTACTCCTCCCAGGCGCCGGGGGGCGCCACCACCTCGAAGGTGGGGTTGGGGATGTACTCGCTGATCTTGTTGTTGATGGCGATCTTGGTGCGGCCGTCCACATCCACGTAGCGGATGGCACCGCTGTACCGCTCGGGGAGGTGGCGGGTGAAGGCGTCGATGGGCTCGTAGAGGTGATTGTCGGCGTCGTAGGCGTGGCAGTCGAGGTTCATGGCAGCTCCGGGGAGAGGATTTCGGGTGTTGATTCGGTGACTAGAACCGTGTCGCGAGCATATTCCTCGCCGGTGCTCGCGCTCACGCTGAGCACCATGTGTTCTTCAAGGACTTCGCTCTTGCCGTAGTGGGGGTTGATCACCGGGGGCTCGAAACCCATGCCCAGGCCTCGAATGAGCCAATCACCGTCGGGGGCGGCTTGGCGTAGATCATGGCCGGTGGCGCCGGGGATGCAGGCGGCGATGAGGGCGGCATGGGGGCGGGCGGCGGGCGCTGCGCCGTTGGCCATGCGACCCAGGCCGCCCTCGTAGTGGGACCGAATGCAGCTGAAGTCGACGACTGGGCCTTGCACCCGGGGCTCGGCGGCGGGGGTGGACGATCCGGCCAGAGCCATGGCCTCCACGCCGGCGGCCAGGCGCTGGGCATCGGTGCCGGGATGGGCGAGGGCGGCTTCGGCGGCTTCGGCGGCCACAGCGCAGGCGGCCCGGATGGCGTCGACCTCCGAGGGGAGCTTGGTGCGACGGGCACTGAGCAAGACGTCGTCGACGGGGACGATCTCGGCGTTAGGCGCCACTGCGCTGAGCAGCCCGGCCATGCCCGGCGACCAGGCGTCGACCCCCACCCGTTGGGCGGCGGCCATGCCCGGGTTTGCAGCCAGGCGCTGGTAGATGATGGCCCCGTTCCAGGTGATGCCGTGGAGGTGGTCTAGATCGATGTCGTCGGGGACGCCCTCGTCCCAAGTGGACAGCAGGAAGATCTCGCCGGTGGCGACATTGAGGGTGCATACCGGGCCGAACGGGCGGGCGCCGGCGGTCCAGAGTTGGTGGGCGCCGGTGATGTAGTTGATGTGGTCTTGGCGTCCGGCCACCAGCATGTCGATCCCGGCGGCGGCCAGGGCATCGACCGCTCGGGTCCGGCGTTGGAGATGCAGGCTCACGTGGGCACCTCGAAGGGGTCGTAGGGGTGGCCGCCGCCCAAGGGGATCCAGCCGTCTTCGGTTACGGCAACGATCTCCTCGGCCCGGTAGCCGCCGGTGCCGTCGTCCCAGATGGCGGGCTCCAGCACCAGCACCATGCCGGGCTCCAGGGTGTGGGCGGCGTCGAAGTCGGGGCCGTTGTCGGTTCCCAGGAAGGGCATCTCGGCGCTCTCGATGCCCACGCCGTGGACGAGGTAGAAGTGGGGCATCCAGGGGCGCTCGCCGTGTGGCTGGTGGGCGGCGTCGGCGGCAGTGGCCGCGGCGCACACCTCGGCGAAGGTGGCGCCGGGCACGATGGCCTCGTAGGAAGCGTCCATCACCGCCAGCCACCGCTCGAAGCAGCGCTGCTCGGCGGGGGTGGGCGGGCGGCCGACCACCCAGGTGCGGCCGAAGTCGGAGGCGTAGCCGTGGTAGTCGCTGCCGGCGTCCACCCAGATGAGGTCGCCCTCGGCGTAGACGGGGTCGCCCGACCAGGTGGGGAAGGCGAGGTGGCCGGTGGTGGTGCGGGGGCCGTCGGCCATGCGGCGGGCCATGGGCTGGAAGATGACGTCGATCATGTTGGCGTCGATGCCCTCCTCCCGCAGGCGGCGGAGGAACACGGCGGCCAGCTCGCTGCGGCGCACGCCGGGGACGAGGGCCTCTTGGACGGTAGCCATGGCCCGGTTGGTGCGGGCTTGGGCCTGGTGGATGCAGGCCAGCTCGTCGATGGTCTTGTGGAGCTTGACCGCGCCCATGGTGTTGGCCGCGTCGGTGATGTCGGCGGCCGACAGCACGCCGGTGCGGCGCATGGCCCCGGTCATCAGGTCGATGCCGACACGCCCGCCGCGGGCTGTCTTGCCCAGGATGGCGTCGAGTTGGGCGCCGAGGTCGGCGGCACCCTCGTCGATATCGGGCCACACCGCCGGGTGTGCGTCAACGTCGAGGCCGTCGGGATCGCCGCCCAGCAGGCAGGGCTGGGATTGGTCGGCCAAGACCACGGCCACCGGGCGGTTGGCCGAGACGTGGGTGGCGTCGGCAGCTATGGGCAGGCAATCGGTGGCGTAGGCCACATGGGGGCCGTGAAGCAGAACCAGGGCGTCGAGCCCGTCGGCGCCCATCTGGGCCTGGAGCTTGGCGTACCGCTCCCGCCGCAGCCGCCCGACGTCGAGCTCCAGCGTGCCAGCATACGGCTTACTCATCGCGGTGCTCGGCGAAGACTTCTTTCATCGACGACTTCTGCATGCGCCGCTCCAGGGCACCCAGGGCGGTGTCGGTGTTGTGCATCCAGTGGTGGGCCATGAAGTGGTAGTCCCAGGAGTCTTTCTGGCCCATCAGCTCGAGGGTCTTGTTGATGGACCGCTTCACCACCGCGGCGGTAGCGGGGGGGACTAGGGCGATGGCCTCGGCCATCTCCTTGGTGGTGGCGGCCAACTCGTCGCGGGGCACCACCCGGTTGACCATGCCCAGGCGCTCGGCGTCGGCCGCGGAGATGGTCTGGGCGGTAAGCAGGAACTCCTTGGCCTTGCGGGGGGGCATCTCCCACGGCTCAATGAGGATCTCCACCGCGGCGCCGGTCATGCGCAGCACCGGGTTCTGGAAGGAGGCGTCGTCGGAGGCCACGATCAAGTCGCACATGGCCGCCAGCATCACCCCCGCGGCGATGCACTTGCCGTGGACGGCGGCGATGGTGGGCTTGGGGAAGTCTCGGATGCGCAGACAGCGGTCGAAGTACATGGTTTTCTCGTGGAGGAACTTGCCCTCGGGGGTGTCCCGCATGAGCCGCCACTTGTCGGGCTCCACATCGCCCACTAGCGCCTTGAGGTCGTGGCCGGCGGAGAAGTGGCGGCCGTTGGCGGCCATCACCACCACCCGCACCTCGTCGTCGGCCTCGGCGAGGTCGAAGGCGGCGTCGAGCTCGTCGATGAGCTGGGTGTCTTGGGCGTTGGCCACATCGGGCCGGTTCAAGGTGATGGTGGCCACGGCCTCATCGACTTGGTATTCGATGGTGTCGAAGGCAGTGCTCATAGGTGCTCCTATCGGGGCTCTCGGGGGAGGCCCAGGGTGCGCTCGGCGATGATGTTTCGCTGGATTTCGCTGGTTCCGGCGAAGATCGTCGCAGCTTGATAGTACAGCCAGGAGCGCTGCCAGCGGCCCTCGCCGGGGTTGTGGGGGTCGCCCCGCCACAGGGGTCCGGGGCGGCGCCCAGCACGTCCATGGCCGTGCGGTGCAGGCGCTGGCTCATCTCGCTCCAGAAGAGCTTGGCGGTGGCCGACTCCGGGCCGTGGTCGCGGCCGTGGGCCAGCCGGGAAAGCACCCGCCAGTTCTGAAGCTGGAACAAGCGGACCTCGATGTAGGAGCGGGCCAGCGCTTGGCGGATCACGGGGTCTTGGTTGCGGCCGGTGTCGGCGGCCAGGCGGAACAGCTCTTCGAGCAGCTGGAGGTGGATGACGAGCTGGCGGGGGTTGGTGCCCCGCTCCACGGTGAGGGTGGACTGCGACACCCGCCAGCCGTTGCCGGGCTCGCCGATCACCTGGTCGTGGGCCACGAACACGTCGTTGAGGAAGACCTCGTTGAAGTCGGACTCGTCGGTGATCTGGCGCAGGGGGCGGATGTCCACCCCGGGGGCGTGCATGTTCACCATGAAGACGGTGATGCCCCGGTGCTTGGGCTCATCGGGGTGGGAGCGGGCCAGGCACAGGCCCCAGTCGGCGAACTGGGCGTAAGACGTCCACACCTTCTGGCCACTGAGCCGCCATCCGCCGTCAGCGGGAACGGCCCGGGTGGACAGCGACGCCAGGTCGCTGCCCGCATCGGGCTCGCTGAAGAGCTGGCAGAAGAGCTGCTCGGCGGGAAGGATCGAGGGAAGCCAGCGCTGCCTTTGCTCGTCGGTGCCGTGGGCCAGCAGGGTCGGACCAATCAGGTTCACGCCGAGGCGGCCGACCAGCTCGGGGGCCCGAGCCCGGGCCAGCTCCTCTTGGACGATGTAGTGATGGAGCGGGCCCTCCCCTCTTCCACCGAACTCAACCGGCCACGAGACTCCCACCAAGCGGGCTTCGGCCAGCGCAGCCTGCCACTTGCGGAGAAAAGCGACCTCTTCAGCCAAATCGTCGAACAGCGGCGGCAATCCCTGGCCGTACTCCCAGGGAAGATTCTCCTGGAGCCACTGCCGGCACTCGTGTCGCAGCGCCTCCTGGTCTGGTGTGGGAGTTAGGTCCATATCTGAGGACCGTCAGACCTCAATTCGCTATCGCTACCGAGGATCGTTCTGAAGATGGCAAGTGCCCACACCGAAAACCGACTCCACATCCGCTATGGCGGAAAACACTGCTTCGGCTCTCGAAGATGCCTCGCGATCGAAATCAAGGTAGAAGACGCCATTGACACGGCTGAGGACCGCGTCGTCACAGCCGGCTTCATGCAAGGCATCGTGATCTGCATCATCAAGGTCAGCAGCACCGTCTATTGCCAGTACGAATTGGTGCGTGCTGGCTGGCAAAACCGTTGATCCACTCTCGATGGATGTTTGCGTCATAGCTCAATCTCCAAGTGTGCAAACCCTAGCAGTGGGGACATTTCTTCAAGGCTCGCAATAGCTGCTTGGCGTGGTCGCCTGCGTTGCGGGGAGTGCCCTTGATCCACACCCGGCAGAGCCCCGAAGGGCACAGTGCACTACCCCAGGTATGGGATGTCCCACCCGACGCCACCGTGATGCGCCAACCCTCTTGTTGGAGCTTGGCGATGGCCCGGCGTACCTCCTTTTTCGAATGGAGACCCTTTGTCATATCGAAATCCGTTCACACTGGACCCAAGATCGGTCAGGCTGCGATGGCGTTGATCTGGAATGGACGGGGGACCATCAGCCAGTGCTGGGATATCTGTGCGATGGCACTTCGGCCCCAGGCCGCTGACGCTTCGATATGACAAGAGGCCGGACCGCCTGAAGTCGGCTCACAGGCCGAGTGCTCAGGTTTCCCTGCGCAGGCGGTTGGTTCCGCGCCTCCCCTCGATCCCAACCATAGGTGGTAGGGGTGACATCATCACCTCTTTTTCTGCAAAGGGTGACCGGATCTCGTGACTGAGCTCAAGCCGCTTGGAAACGTCGACAACCTGCTTTTCCATCTGGCCGGGGAGAACTCCAAAACCGCTGGCCAGGCGGTGTTGAAGCACCGTAGGTTCGTTCTCCATGACCTCCCTCGACGACGTCCTGGCCGCTTCAACAGCACTGCTTGATGAACTCAACCAAGTCGTCGACTCAGTGCAAGACCCTTGGGAGCAGTGCCAGGTCGACTGGATCTGGTTTCGCATGCACAGTGTCGTCGTCCTACTAAGAGATCGGGGAGGTGGACCTGCCGCAGCAGTGCTGGCCCGAGGGTTGCTTGAGCAAGCTGCGTATTGGGATTGGGCCCTTGCTACCGGCGTTGGAAGTGACTGGGTGACTAGGCAAACCGCATTCGAGTTGAACCGCTTGATGCAACTTGCTGATTCCATTGACGACAGGGTTTGGACTGGTTGGCTACTGCCACCAGGAACAAGCGTCAACACCACAAGTGCCGACGGAATCCCACGTAGTGCTGCTGATGCAGTCAAGCGTCTAGGTACTGGCCTCGACGATCCTTGTATAGAGCCTCTCCGTTTTCGTGGTCTGTACTCTGTGTACCGCCTCCTTGAGGTCTTGTCGCATGGTGGCATTGCAGCCGCGTATGTGCTGAAGCCTGGAGGAGGTGCAGAAATGAGTGAGCCTCTTGCCGCAGCTACTGCCCATGTAGCTAACGCTGGTGGAGCAGCCGCAGCGATCGCTCAACTGAACCTGTCTCGGGACAAGCGGGCACGGCTCGCAGAGCTTGAGTTACAAGTCGCCAAAAAGGCATCCAACATCCACCGTTTGCATCTTGGAAATACGACAGACCTTAGATCACCTTCAAAATCAGGTGGGATCACACCGCTAGCCTTGTCATCCGAAATCGAACTAATGCCCCAAACTCCAAGATCCTTATCTGAAAAAACCGAGTCTTACATGGAGTGCGCCAACAACCTCGCTCAGATCGCAGTCAACCGTGTGCGCACCAATGACGTTGGTGCATCGCTTACTTGGCCGGTGTTCCAGATGGCTTGGGCGCAGCTTGTTGTCCTTCGAGGTGTAGTGGAGGAGTCACTTGGTAAAGCACTGCTCCCATTCGCGGCGCGGCCACTCTTTGAAGAAGGCGCTCGCTGGGCTTGGATGAGATCTGAATTAGCTAGCGGCAGAGCACCAGGAGTTGGACTCAGCTCGATAGTCGACGATAGTCGCCGTCGAGTAGACAAGATCCGCGACTCTCTTGCGGGGGACAACGTCCCTCGTGACCACATAGACCACCTGCTCGGACCGGCAACGCAGATACCTGAAGGCACTCCGACGCCAGAAAAGCTCCCGGACTTGAGGGATATATTGTCGAAGGCATACCCAAGCGTTGGTGGCACCGAGAGTGCATACCCGATCTATAGCCTCTTATCTCAATTCGTTCATCCAGCACAGACCGCCGTGCTCCACCTACAGCCGGATCGCTTTTCGTCCATTTCAACACCAATGTACGCAGTCGCAGTAGAGGCAGCCTGTCGGGGTTTCTCGAGTACTGCGATCAGTACTCTCGCAATCTGCTGCGAAGGAAATGAAGAGATGGATAAAGCATGTGAGCAACTAACCAAGGCAACAACTGATGTCACCCTCGAAGCCAACGAATTGCACTTCGTCGGCTAACAGTCTCATAGTGCTGACAGATAAACAACCTACCCATCGAGTATATCTATCCCTGAACAGGTGGTTCTGAGCTACGGATCGGAATTGCGAGGCAAAGTCCATCGCAGTGCGCCAGTCCTATTTGCTCCAGTGTTCTTCGATGTAGGTCATGATGTTTGGGCCTTCAAGCAAGCGAGTTGTGTTGTTGATTCGTACGAAAAAGCTATGGCTGCTCTTGATAGTCTTTGCATAAACCGGCGACCCCGAGGGCGTGACATCTACAAGGCATACAAGTTCAGGACCCGCGGACTCTATGCGAAAGCTGACGTGAGCAGCGACTGTCCCTGCCTCAATCTTGTTTATTAGGAGAGTTGTGAGCCAATTCTGGTAGCCATCCAGATCCTGTCGTTCGAAGTCGAGATCTGGCTGCAACCCGATGATATCGCCGTCATCGGAAATGCCAATGGCAAGGGTTCCTCCCTTACTATTCAAGAATGCAGCCACAGTCTTCACAATTCCATCGTTGATCACTCTCTCTGGAGCATCGTTATCAAGCGAAGCTCTAGCTGACTTTTTGAACTCAACCTGCTGTGTCTCCATTTGGCGGAGCAAGTCTGAGACCGTTGGAAGATCCGAAGTATAGCGTGCCTCATTGTTGATGTGGCCACCGGATCGAAGGTGCTCAAAGCCTGCCTGTATCACGCTGGCAAGCAATTTCCTACGTTCTCGAAGAAAGACGAAGTAATCCATCTGCTCCCATTCAGGAGGCAGCGCATGCCAAAAAACTGCCTGAGCGCGATCAGTAGCTGACAATTTGTTAAAATACTGTGGGAAGTAATCTGCGGGGCTCTTATCGGCAATCTCAATGTTGTCGCTCCACTCAACGAAGGCAAAATTCGCGATTTGATTTGTGCGGACTGTTCCTGTAATGCCAATGTGTGACAAGTATCCCTTCGGGAACAGGTGATGCCTTTCGACTGGACTCTTGGTTCCCTTCATGCCAGGATCAAAAAGATCCCTAATATTCATCTTGGAGAACAGGGCCTTAGCATCGAGTAGGTTAAGACTAGCATGGTAAGCAAAAAGATATGGACTCCATGCACCAGATGATTCAAGAAGATCAGGTAGCGTTACAGACCAGAAATCCGATGTGAGTTGAGTGTCGATGACTTTATCGATGGTCTCGACAAAGTCATCCGCAGTCCGAGCTTCAGAAAACCGTCGAAGGTCTGCTTCTAGGATAGTCTCAGGGCTACCTGTGTAGCGACCAGTCAACGATGCCATAAAGAACCAGCGAGCAACTACCTCTCGGAGTTCGCTCTTTCCGACATCATATTTGTGGCGACCCATCAAAAAGACTAGATAGCAATACAAAAAGTTGTTATTTGAAGTCATCATAGAGCCGCTTCGATATCCAGCTCGCTTCACAGCTATCATGTATTCATGCCAGTTGGTCAGGTTGAGAACATGCTCCTGTGCTGCCAATAGCGTGTCGAATACTTCCTTGCGGATCTCGTCCGAAACAACTTTGGTTATAGGGTTTCGCCCTCTCAGTGCTTGATATGCATTCTGCAAAACTCCGCGCTTCAATCCCAACCCCACTGCAACACGTAACAATTGATCAGGCGAAGGAGCAAGAAAGTGGTTGTATGGAGAAGCTTGAGTATCTGTTGATGGCATCTTAGCCTCACGGCTAAAGTTCTCAAGTCGATGACGAGCATCAGGAACGTGCACAGACATCAGCGTCAAAATGAAGTCTGCGCTATTCAGATCTATGCCAGTTGAATTGATACGCACGAATACTTTAGCGACATCATCTATGTCGAGATCCGAGGATAACTCCAGAGCGGAGAACTGATAGTTCTTTAGCGATGCAAGCCTACCAATTCTTAAACCTATCGCCCCCTTCTCGTCCTGAGATAACTCTCTCGCTCCATTCAATTGATCGATGAAGTCATTGGTAAAAGCCCATTCACCTATTTCGCTGGTCCAGATATCGGAAATGTTAGTGAGCCACTCAGGGTCGTTTTCTCGTGCCGCATCCGCGACTGCGAATTCCTCGGTGATGGGATTGAAGGAAATACGGATCGGCTGAAGTTCGTTCTCAGCGGTAATGATATCGCGACCTTTCATCACGGCGAATAAACTTGTGAGCCGTTGCTGACCGTCAACGATCATCTTTAGTCCTTTTGATGTCCCCTGTGAGGTCGCTACGGGATTGGCGTGACCCCCTGAGTTTGGTCCGCCTGTTGTGAGGGTTCGTTGTCCAGTATTGCTGGATGGAGGAGGATCACGACTATGGCGAGGCGAAGGCACACGCCCGAGCAGATTGTGCGCAAGCTCCGGGAGGCCGATCGGC
>JAJEIJ010000011.1:0-132655 GCA_022827725.1 Acidimicrobiia bacterium | reverse complement strand
ACCGCCCCCGCCATCCCCGAGGAGTCGGCCACCGGTCGGGGCCGCATCGAGGCCTACACCGTCATGCACGGCCGCGACGGCCAACCCACCACGGGTTACATCTGTGGCCGCCTCGACGGCAACGGCACCGAGGGCCGGCGTTTCTTGGCCAACACCCCCGAAGACCCCGACTTGCTCCGCGACCTGCTGGCCTCCGAAGCCGTCGGCCGCCCTGGCAACGTCCACCAAGACCCCACCACTGGCCGCTGCATATTCGCCCCGGCCTGAGCCAGAGGCGGGCGTCGCTCGACGATTAGTCGGTGGCGATGCCCACGGGGCAGGTGACGCCGGTGCCGCCGAGGCCGCAGTAGCCGTTGGGGACTTTGGCCAGGTACTGCTGGTGATAGTCCTCGGCGTAGTAGAAGGGCGGGGCGGCGATGATCTCGGTGGTGATCTCTCCGTAACCGGCGTCGGTCAGCCGGGCGCCGAACATATCCCGAGAGGCCTCGGCGGCCACCTTCTGGTCGTCGTCGAAGTAGTAGATCCCCGACCGGTATTGGGTGCCGACGTCGTTGCCTTGGCGCATTCCCTGGGTGGGGTCGTGGTTCTCCCAGAACAGCGCCAGCATCTGCTCGTAGCTGGTGGCCTCGGGATCGAACACGGCCAGCACCACCTCGTTGTGGCCGGTGAGGCCGGAGCAGACCTCCTGATAGGAGGGGTTGGGGGTGAAACCCGCGGCGTAGCCCACCGCGGTGGTGAACACACCGGGTGCCTGCCAAAACACCCGCTCCGCTCCCCAGAAGCAGCCCATTCCCACCAGAATCTGCTGCATCTGGTCGGGAAATGGCGGCTTCAGCGGGTTGCCGTTCACAAAGTGGAGCTCCGGCACCGGCATCTCTTCGTCCCGGCCGGGCAGTGCATCAGCAGGGTCCACCATCATCGACTTCTTCATCCCGAACAAGACCATGGATCGAAGTGTAGAGGCTGCCGCAGGCAATCCCTTCCGGTTGCCGAATCGGCTTGCACAGATATCCAATAGGTGTCAACAAGCTGTTGAGGTCGTTTGGCTGCCATAAGACTGCATATTCTTGCCATCGCGTCTCAAATGAAGACCGTCGACTACGACGACTGGCTGATGGGGAGTACGGAGTGAAACAAACAAAGAGGACAAAGCGAACGGCGGCAGCCGCTGGGGTGGCCGTCGCCTTGTTGGCCGGGATGCTGGCCTTTGGCGGAGCCGGAGCGGCCTCGGCCCAAGAGCCAGTTCTGATCAGTGCAGACGTGACTACCCAAGAAGCGCCGAGCTGCGAGGTTGTCGACTTGGGGGCGCTGGACAGTGCGCCGGGCAGCTCACTGGAAGCGACCGGCCGCTGGACCACCGAGGACTGCGACTCGCGCTTCCGCCTCGACAGCGACGCCCACACCTATCGATTTGAAATTGCCGACACCGGGCGAATCAGGGTCGACTTGAACTCCTCCGAAGGCGACTCCTACCTCTATTTGCTGGACGAGGACGGCAATCGGATTACCGAAAACGATGACGGCGGCGTGGGCGCCCTCGACGCTCGCATCGAACGCGAGCTCCAGGCGGGCGTTTACCTGATAGAGGCCACCACCACCCCGGGCCGGGCGCGGGGAGAGGCTGACTTCACTGTGGTGGTGACCCAAGTGGCCACCTGCGCCCCGCAGGCGTTGGGCGAGTTGACTACCGATCAAGACATCGAAGTAACGGGCTTTTGGACCCCCGAGTCCTGCCAGTCGATTTTCCTCACCGGACACCCGTCCAACTACTTCGTTTTCACCCTGCCCGAGGGCGCCCGGGTGCGGGTCGACCTGACTTCGGAGATCGGCGATACGGTGCTGATTGTGGCCCCCATCGTGGCCTTGCGTTCGGTGGTACCCGGCCAGGTCGCCCACAACGACGACGCCGGCGGGACCCGCAACTCCCGGGTCGAGCAGTACTTGCCAGCCGATGTCTACGGGATAGAGGCAACCACCTACCGGACCAGAGACCTTCAGGGTCCCCGGATCGACTTCACCCTCACCCTCACCATCGTGGAAGAAGAGGCCAGCCAGCGCAGCCCCTTGTTGAAAATCGAAGAAATCGACATCCCCACCGAGGTGGTAGCCGGTGACCCGCTGACCATCAACTACCGCATCGGCAACGCGGGCGGCGACGAATTCCCCGACCAGGAAAGCCACGCCATCTTGTACGCGATCGGACCCCGGGTGTTCGACCGCATCGGCCCTGTGCTCTCGAACCTCTGGCCCGCCGGCGCCTCGTACCACACCAACGAGGCAACGGCGAGCGCAACGAGCACGACGACGGAGCAGGTAGTCCCACACTCGGTGACATTCGACAAAACCGGCCCCACCTGGGTGTTCACCGCGGTCATCGCCCGCGACGGCAACGAGGACGAACTCGGATTCCACGGCCTCTGGCACGACCTGATGGTGCTGAGCAATCCAACCTACGACCCCGTGCTGGTGGAAGTGGACGGCGTGGTCTATTCGGTCTCGGCGCAGCTCGACGACGAAGAACTGGATGAAGAGGCAGAGGACCAGGAGGAGGAAGAAGAGGAAGAAGAAAAGGGCGTGGTAGTCACCACGGTGACGTCCGTCGATGACCCCGAAGCCGAGGTCGACGCCGAGATTGAGGAGAGGGCCCAATACATTGCCGGGGTTCGCACTCAGCTGCTCGACGGCATCTTCGACCGGCCGGCCATCGCAGGTTTGTCAGAATCGGCGGAGCCGCTTGAGGTCGCGGTGGCCAGCCCCGCATCAAGCGGGCTCCTTCAGACGGCCGCGCCGCGCTATGCGGCTCTGGTCCGAGATTCGGAACTACCCGAGGCCCTAGCCGCCGGTGAGGCGATCAGCCCGATAGCCGTTGAGAAACTGGTGCTCACCCTTGGCGACGGGGCATTGGGCAGTTACGCGTATCTGGCTGAATCTTGGCGAGCGCTCCTGGAGCGGATCGACAACGGCGGAGCATTGACGTTCGAAGAGGCAGCAGCGGTCCAAGCCCAGCTGGCCTACGTCGAAAACGTCACCGCCCCGGTGGTGGCAGCAGCCGAGATCGTCGATGCGGCCCAAGCGGCAGCACTGGGCTGGGACGATCCCGAAGTCCGGGCAATGCTGTCCACGCACCCGAGCTGCTACACCGGCGAAGATCCACTGAGCGAGCCGCTGGCGCTGGCCGGCATCGAAGACGCCGAGGCACTGGAGCAACTCGATGCTGAGATGAGAGCCGCCCTGTTCGCCTACACCGTTGCCATCGACAACGTGCTCTGCGCAATCGAGGACGTGGATGCCGAAAACCACCGGTTCCTCAAGCGACTCGGCCTCGACCAGAGCGAGCAGCTTCTGGCATTGATCGAACCCGAGTCGCTTCCCGAGCCGGAGGCTGAGCCAGAGGTGGAACCGGAGACGGAGCCGGAACCCGATCCTCCACACCGCTTGCGCATCCTGGCCCGACTCGGTGACGACGGGCGCATTGAGCATGGTGTAGAGCTGTTCAGCGGTTTCGAGATTCTGCCGGAGAGGCGCTATCTCCCCGCCGACGCGCAAGTCGGCTGGTGGTACTCCACCTTGGACGTGGAGCTGGACGGCACGTCAATCGGCGCGATCCACTCCCGCCGCGTGGCCGACGGTCGGGTCGAGATGGGCTTCCGCGACTTCCACGGCGACTCTTATGTCCCAGACATCGCCTACCTACCCGCCGACCTAGCCGAGGGCGTGTGGTACCGCAGCAGCCTCATCGAAGTCTCCAGGCCCCCCAAGCCAGATATGGAGGACGAATCCGCCGACGAAGACGGCTAGCGACTCCAGTGGGAACCCACTCGCGATGGGCGGTAGGCTCAGCGGCCTACCGCGGTATGAACCCATAGTCCATAGGGGGAAATTAATGGCTGTCGCACCGGAGAAAATCCGCAACGTCGCGCTGGTGGGGTCGCAGGGATCGGGAAAGACCACGCTGGCTGAGGCGCTGCTGTACCGAGCTGGCGTCATCGACCGCACGGGCCGGGTGGAGGAAGGCACCACGGTTTGCGACTTCAGCCCCGAGGAGAAGGCCGCCACCCACAGCCAATCGCTGGCTCTGGCCAGCTTCGAGTGGCACGGCCACAAGATCAACCTTCTCGACACTCCGGGCGCTCCCGACTACGCCGGCGAGCTGCACGCCGCCCTCCAAGTGGCCGATCTTCTGGTGTTCGTGATCGACGCCTCCAGCGGGGTGGACCACCGGGCCACCGCAATCTGGCGCCAGGCAGCCGACGCCGGCCTGCCCCGCATCGTGTTCGTGAACAAGCTCGACCGGGAACACGCCAGCTTCGAGAGCGTCCTCACCGAACTGCAAGACGCCTTCGGCGCCGGAGTCGCCCCACTGGAGTTGCCTATCGGCGCGGGTCCCAGCTTCCACGGCATCGCCGACCTGCTCACCGACAAGGCCTACATCTACGACAGCGGTGCTGCCGAAGAGACCCAGATTCCCGAGGAGATGGAGGATCAGGAAGCCGAGGTCCACGAGCAGCTCGTGGAGGGCATCGTGGTGGCCGACGACGACATGTTGGAGCAGTACCTCGACGGCAATGTCCCCAGCCCGGCCGAGCTTGAAGTTGTGCTCGGTCGGGGCGTGGCCGATGGATCGGTATTCCCTGTGGTGTGCGGCTCGGCTACCGGGCCGATTGCGGTGGATCGGTTGGCCAACTTCCTGGTGGAGATCGGCCCCGCGCCCACCTCTCGGGCCATGACCGTCACCATGAGCGACATCGACTCCGAGCCAGCCTGCGATCCCAACGGTGACCAGCTCGCCTGCGTGTTCAAGACCATCAGCGACGACTACGTGGGGCAGATATCGCTGTTCCGAGTGCTTTCGGGCACCATCAACCGGGACGACAACCTCACCAACTCCACCACCGGCGACAGCGAGCGACTGCGGGGGCTGGTCAGCCTGGTGGGGGGCACGCAGCAGGACGTCGACGCCATCTCCGCAGGGGACATCGGCGGGGTCACCAAGCTCCAGCAGACTCGTACCGGCGACACCCTCACCAACGCCGGCCGGGCCGTCGTCCAGATGGAACCCTGGCCCGAGCCGGTGCTGGCCTACGGGTTGGTTCCCAAGACCCGGGCCGCCGAGGACAAGTTGGGCACCGGTCTGCGGCGTCTCACCGACGAAGACCCGTCGCTGCTTCTGGAGCGCAGCGAGGAGACCCATCAGACCCTGCTATGGGGGTTGGGCGAGGCCCATCTCCGGCTGGCCATCGCCCGTCTCGACCGGATGGGCATAGAGGTGGAGACCGAAGACCTGCGGGTCCCCTATCGCCAAACCGTCACCGGCAACGGGGACGCCGAGGGCAAGCACAAGAAGCAGTCTGGCGGGCACGGGCAGTTCGGGGTGGCCTATGTGCGCATCGAGCCCCTGCCCCGGGGCAGCGGCTTCGAGTTCGTGGACGCCATAACCGGGGGCTCGATTCCCCGGTCGTACATCCCCGCCGTGGAGGCCGGCATCCGCGACGCCATGGCCGACGGGGGCGATCTGGGATTCCCCATCGTGGATGTTAAGGCCACGCTGTACGACGGCAAGCACCACTCGGTGGACTCATCCGAATTCAGCTTCAATATGGCCGGCAAGCTGGCGTTCAGCGCGGCCTTCACCCAGGCCAACCCGGTGGTGCTGGAGCCCATGGCCCAGGTGGAGATCACCGTTGCCCCGGAGTATCAGGGCGACGTGATGGGCGACCTGTCGTCCCGCCGAGGCCAAGTGCAGGGCACTGACGCGGGACCGTGGGGCGAGCAGGTGATCCACGCCATCGTCCCCGAGGCAGAGCTGGTGCGCTATGCCATCGAGCTGCGCTCGCTCACCGGCGGCCGGGCCCGGTTCAAGGCCGAGCGGGTGGCCTACGAGATCCTCAGTGGTGCCCTCCCCGAAGCAGCCACTGCCTGATTCAGTGGTCTATCGGTAGACTGGACAGATGCCCGAGCCGGAGGAAACCGAGGATCTGGCAACCGGGAATCCGGCTAGGAAACGTGATGGCGAAGCCGAGGATCTGGAGTTCCAGTGGTCCGATCCGCGGGACTACGAGCCGCCCGAAGGGGTGATGCAAAAGGTCACCGGCTCTGCGGGCGGCTCGGCCATCGGCGCGGCCATGGTGGCCTTGGGCGAGATTCTGGAGCCGGAGAAGGTTCGGGTGGAGATCCAGCAGGAAGACGACGAGCCCGAGCCCGATATGCCCTTCACCATCGACTTCGGCGACCTGCCCCCGCTGACCTAGCGGTTCCCAGTCCAGGCGACCACCGGGCCGAGAAGGCCGACGCCGAGGCAATGGCCGCCGCCAATAGGAAGATGGCGAAGAACCGCTCCGAGGAGTCACTCGGGCCCAACACGGTGATCATGATGGTGATGCCGGTAGCCGCTCCGATGTGGCCGATCATCTGCAACGATCCCGTGGCCACACCCAGATCGGCATCGTCCACAGAGTTGGCCACCCCGGCCACCGCGGGGGTCCGGATGGCCCCTTGACCAACACCGGCCACAAACAGCAGCACGACCACCCCAGCCAGCCAACCGGCCAAGACGGAAGCCCCGGTTGCGGCCAGTGCTGCTGACATGGTGAGCGCGCCGACGATCATGATCGTCCTCCCCCCTACCCGCGACTCCACCCGTCCGGCGTACCACGCTCCCACGCTGAACCCCACCGGCCGGGCGATGAGCGCCGCCGATATCTGGCTCACCTCGGTGATCCCAAACGACCGCTCCAACATGAATGGGGCTACCACCAGCGTGCCCATATACGCCATGTGGCCCAAGAATGTGACCAGGTTGGGGATCACGAACCCGCGCCGGGCCAGGAACTCCAATGGAAAAAGCGGGTCGGCGGTCTGGCGCTCGACGGCGGCGAACACCGCAAGGGCCACAGGACTGACCGCCAATCCAGCCACGACGAGCGGGTGGCCCCAGCCCCATTCCGGGCCTCGGTTGATGGCCATGAGCAGGCCGGTCACCGCCACACCCAAGCTGACCGCTCCGCCCACATCGAAGCGCACCTCGGGCTTTCGGGCAGTGTCGGGCAGCAGGGGGATGGCGGCCAATAGCGCGATCAGCGAGGGCACTGCTTGGATGTAGAAGATGGCCCTCCAGCCGAAGGCGTCCACCATGAACCCGCCAAACGCCACTCCAATGGCCGGGGACATGGCAGTGACCGCCGACCAATAGCCCAAGGCCAACGCCCGCTCCCGACGGGCAAACACCGTCATGATGATGGCCATGGACGCGGGCAGCGTGGCCGCCCCTATCAGCGAACCGAGAGTGCGCATCGCCACCAGCGCGCCCACGTTCCACGCTATGGCAGTCAACACCGTGAATCCGGTGGCGAAGGCGTACCCCCACAGGTACAGCCGACGGTGGCCGTACAGATCGCCGAACTTGCCGGCGATTGGGGTGCCCACCGCCATTGCGATCAACGGCGCGGTCTGAACCCAGCTCACCGCGCTCTCCGAAGTCTGAAGATCGTCGGCGATTATGGGTAGCGACGCCGACAGAACCGTGATGGGAAAGCTGGTGGAGGCGATGCCGGCCATGGTGAGCCCCAGCACCGCCCAGCGGTAGTGGGGCCAATCCTGAAACCGCCGGCGCCGGTCACCCCATTGCGACTTGGTGCTCACCCCCCGATGCCGGTCGGTTCGCGGTGGTTCGGTGCTCACCCCCCGGCGGCAGGGCCGGCATCGGGCCCGAGCTTGGCCCGCAGATCGTCTTCGACGGCCTTGATCAGCTCTCCGGCGTGCTGGTCGCGCAGCTCGGCCAATGTTGGCGCTCCGGCGGACGCCTCGGCGTCCCACTCGTCGGCGAAACGGCCTGAGGTGATGTCTTCCACCAGTTCCTTCATGGTGGTGGCCACGTCCACATGGTCGAACCGACCCCGCCGCGAGAGCTGGCCGTACTGGCTGGCCGGGGAGTGGTGCTCTAGTTGGGCCACGAAGCCCTCTTCCCGCAGTAGCCGGTAATTGCGCTCCACCTCCCCGGAGTAGAACAACTCGGTGGTGATGGCCTCCAGCGGGATGCCCAGCTCCAGCATCACCAGCACGAAGTTGGTGTTCACATGGGTCAGCACCGGCGACAGCAACTGCTCCACCGCCAGGTCGAGCACCGCCTCTTGATAGGGCGTCATGGCGATAGCGCCCTGGCGGAGTCCGCCGATGCCCTTGGCCACCGCCAGCATTCGGGCCTCAGCGGTGCCGGTGGCGTCTCGGTGTACGCCCACCGCAGTGATGAACCCGACCCCTTCCTCGTAGCAGCGTCGCACTTCGGGGCCCAGCATCCGAGGGGCAACCATGGCGAGATCGCCGTCGGGAGTGAACCGGTCGAAGGCCAGGGTGTAGCCGCTGGCCACGATGGTGAGCGCTTCGGGCCGAGGGGCGAGGCCCAAACTGGGGATGGAGTCGTCGGGAATCAGCACGCAGATGACATCGGCCGATGAGGCGTCAGCAATGTCACCGGCGTCGAACCCGTCGGCAATGGCCTGCTCACGGGTCTCGTCGGCTCGCACGTGGACCGACACCGACAGCCCCGAATCGCGCAGATTGAGCGCCCACGGCCTTCCCTGGTTGCCGTAGCCCACCACGGCCACCTGCTGGTCGGCCAGGGCGGCGAGATCAGCGTCTTTCTCGTAGAAGAAATCGGTCATCGCCCTACTCTCCCAAATCGGCGGTGGATCAGCCGAGGCGAGCCATCGTCTTCGTCGGTCTTGTGCCAGTATTTGGCATGAACGCCACTGCGTCTTCGGTCGTTCCGCTGGAGCCTCGGACGATCATCGATCCTCAGGTTTGGGCCAATCCCTATCCGCTCTACGAACGACTGCGCCGGGAGCATCCGGTGTGGTTGGTGCCGGGGCTCGACATGGCCTTTGTGGCCACCCACGAGCTCATTGTGGACGCCCTCCGTCGGATCGACGACTTCTCCAACCACCTCGACGTGTTGCTGGCCACCGGCGACGACGGCAATCCCGTGCTGTTCCGCACCGACGAGTTCGGCGAGGGCACCACCACCCTGGCCACCGCCGATCCTCCTGAGCACACCGTTCACCGGAGTGTGGTGTTCCCCGAGCTGGTGGCTCGCCGCATGGAAGCCATGCGAGCTGAGATCGAGACTTTCATCGACGAGCAGTTCGCAGCGGCCCATTCGCAGGGGACCAGGGTTGAGTGGGCCAACACCGTGGCCCATCCCGTTCCCGCTCGGGTCATAGGGCGGCTGATCGGACTGCCCGATGAAAGCTGGCCCGATGTGATGGATTGGGCCCTCCAGGGCGGGCGGCTGTTGGCCGGCTTCCACACGCGAGAAACCATGAACGCCCTCTCCCAGGACAACTCCAGCTCTAGCCGCTTCTTGTACGCCAAGCTCGCCGAAGCCGGCAACAACCCGGGTGACGATCTGCTCGGAGTGTGCGCCAAGGCAATGGCCAACGGTGACATCAGCAGGGGCGAAGCCATAGGCACACTCACGGTGCTCCTCGGCGCAGGCGGGGAGTCCACAGCATCGCTCATCGGCAACGCGGTGCGAGTGCTGGCCGATGATCCCGCCCTCCAAGAACAGATCCGGGCTGACCACAGCCTTTTGGAGAACTTCATCGAGGAGGCCGTGAGGCTGGAGTCGCCGTTTAGGGGCCACTATCGCCAGGTCAAGCGCGATTGCGAACTAGGTGGCGTGACCCTCAAGGGCGGCACCACCGTCTTTCTGCTGTGGTCGTCGGCCAATCGGGACCCTGCCGAGTTCGACCGACCCGGCGAGGTGGTGTTGGACCGCCGGATCCCCCGCAGCCACCTGTCCTTCGGCCGGGGCATTCACCACTGCGTGGGCGCTCCGCTGGCCCGACTGGAGACCCTCTGCTCGCTAGAGCGTCTGCTGCAAGACACTTCGTGGTTCAGTGTGGCCGACGACGACTCACCTCGTTGGGAGAAGAGCATGTTCGTGCGCCGCCACGAATACCTACCCTTAGACGTGACCTGGAATTAGTGAGCGGCCAATAGCGCGATCAAAGCGCCGCTCAAAGGGGTTTGCGGGCTAAAAAGCAGTACAGGGGCGAAAAGATGCCGGTTTTGCCTCCCGCGACATAGGCATTGGCGGTGCGGTCCATACGCCTGACTACCTCCGCGGTGCCCTTGGGAAAGATCCTGACCAATTCAGCCGCTTTGGTTAATCCGACCAGCGTCTTTCGGCCCAGTGGTGTCCTGCGCAGGGCGTTGCCAAGAGTATTGCGTTGACTGGCCATCGGCTGATACCATGGAGTGGTCAGACCATCCTCACCAACGGCGTGGTCCCCTGCCTCGAGTATCTCAAATCCCACTGCTTCGAGGGCTCTGTCCACCTCGCCCATGGTCGCGATCTCATTGAGCGCGATGCCGTGCCTCAGTTCTTCCTTGATCCCCTGGTGCCGGTCGTTGTCAGGATCGAACTCGTCAGTCATGCACATTTCCTGACCCCACAGGAGGGCTCCGGGCTTCAGCACACGGAAGATCTCAGCAAATGCGCCCTCCTTGTCGGGTGCATGGCACGTCGACTCAATGGCGTATCCCCGGTCGAAGGTGCCATCGGCGATGGCACCCATGTCCATAAAGCTGCACGATAGGTACTCAACCATGTGGTCGAGCCCGGCCGCAGCATTCAACGACTTCGCCTTGTTTAGCTGATACTCGCTGCTGTTGACTCCGACAACCTTGACTCCGGCGTCGCGGATGACCTGGCGCATCGGACCGCCGACCCCACAGCCGACATCGATCACCTTCATGCCTTCTTGCAACTCCAGCTTGGAGATCATCAGGCGTTGATGACGGAGCTTTGATTGCTCCAGGCTCTCCTGGGGAGACAGCGGCGCAAAGTGAAGTGATTCACCCCAACCGAACACCATGACCTCGGTGAAAAGGTCGTAGTACTCCTTGACGGTATCGGCGTGGTCGTAGTCTGTCGTGTCTGCATCACCCGATGACGCTCTGCCCGTCCATCCGTCGAATTGCTGTATCCGGCTGCGGGCATCTGTACCTGAGTACGCGTCCTTCAACCCGACGGACAGCTTGTGGAACTGCCTCAACTGCTTGGTTATCGGGTCCTGCATTCCCTACCCAACTAGAAACTCGTAGGCTGAGCGTGGCACTGCAATCAGCCCGCTTCGTCGGGTCACCGTAGCCGAACAAGCCGACTGCTCCCCAAGCGCAGCGCCAGCGGGGATGACCAGTAGTGTTCCGTGTGTGAGCGATCTCTCCGGCCGGACCGGCGGTGCGCTGGTCACCGGGGGCAGCGGCGGCATCGGCGCGGCCATCTGCGAGATGCTGGCCCAGCGGGGCAGTTCGGTGGCGTTCACCTATCGAACGAACTCTGAGGCGGCCGAGGCAGTGGCGGCTTCGGTAAGGGAGGCCGGCGTGGATGCCCACATCGGGAACCCGGCCCTGGAAGACCCCGATGAGCTCCGGGCATTCGCCGACGAGGCTGCCGATCGGCTCGACGGGCTGCACACGGTGGTGAGCGCAGCCGGTCCCCATGTGCCTCAGATGTACTTGTCGCAGACCGACCCCGACCTGTTCGCCCGCCAGATCGACGCCGACGTGGTGGGCGCATTCAACCTGACAGTGGCCGTGCTCCCCCATTTGCGGGCAGTCGGCGGCAACATCGTGTACGTGACCACCGCGGCCACCACCGTGTTCCCCAAACGCGACGCCCTGTCGTCGATCCCCAAGGGCGCAGTGGAGTCTTTGATGCGGGCGGTGGCCGTGGAGGAGGGTCGATTCGGAGTGCGGGCCAACTGCGTGGGGCCGGGAATGCTGGAAGACGGCATGGCCGCCCGGCTCATGGCCGATGGCGATTTGGACGACCGAGCCTTGGAGGTGGCCCGCACCAACATCCCCCTGGGCCGATTCGGCAAGGCGGTGGACATCGCCGAGGCCGCCTGCTTTTTGGCCTCTGACGAGGCCAACTACATCAGCGGCCAAAAGCTCGACATCGACGGCGCGTTCACCATCTGATACCTCGCGCCTAGTCCCACTCCTCCACCGTGACCCGGTGCATGAGGCGGCGCTCGGTGTAGTCGGGGACGGCAAAGTGCTGGACAGCCCGGTTGTCCCAAAAGGCGATGGAATCGGCAGCCCAGCGGAAACGGCACTGGAACTCGGGGGAGCGCACATGGTTCAACAAAAACCCCAGCAGCACATGGCTCTCCGCCTCGGTCACCCCCACCAGGCGGGTGGTGAAATTGCTGTTCACAAACAGGGCCCGCCGCCCGGTCTCGGGGTGGACACGCACCACCGGTCGGATCAGCTCCGGGTACTCGGCTTGCATCGGCTCCAAGTGCTCTTTCGCGAAACCCTCGTCGATCGCCCGGGTGAGGGTGTAGGTGAGGTCGTGGGCCGCTTCGAGGCCGTCGATCAGCGCCCGCATCGGCTCTGACAGCGCCTCATAGGCCTTGTACATATTGGCGAAGCAGGTGTCACCGCCCACCTCGGGCAACTCCACCGCTCGGAGCACGGAGCCGAGCGGCGGGTTGGGCATGTAGGTGTTGTCGCTGTGCCAGCGGGCGGCCAGCCCGCCCACAGGGGCGATCTGGTCGAGCACGGTTATCGCGGGGTGGGTATCGAGCTTGGGGCCAAACGGCGCCACGTTGATGGGGCCGAACCGCTGGGCGAAGGCCAGGTGCTGATCGGGGGTGATGGCCTGGTCGCGGAAGAACACCACGAGATGATCGAGCAATGCCTGGCGGACAGCGGCCACCGTGGGGCCGTCAAGCTCATCGCGCAGGTCCACCCCGTGGATCTCGGCCCCGATGTCAGAGGTCAGCGGGCGGATGTCCAGGGTGGCCACCGGATTACTCGGCTTGCTCGGCGAAATCTCCGGCGTCTTTTCGGAGGGTGCGGATGGCATTGTCCAACGCGCCCAAGGTTTGAGCCGACAGGCCGGCCAGGCCGAACTCGATGTCGGCCAAAGCGTCGGCCGCCTTGGCCACCACCCGGCGTCCCTCGTCGGAAATCTCGGCCAGCACGGTGCGACGGTCATCGGCGTGGGGTACCCGTCGAACCAGCCCGTCGCGCTCAAGGCGGTCGATGGCGTTGGTGACGCTGGTGGGGTGGACCATCAGCCGATTGCCCATCTTCCCCAGCGGAAGTGAGCCGCGCCGAGAGAAATGGAGCAGGGCCAGCGCCTCGAATCGGGAGAAGGTCAGGTCGAACGGGGCCAGGGCTTCATTGATCCGCCCGATCACCAGCTGGTTGGCCCGAGTGATCGACGTGGCCGCCGACATGGCGTCGATAGCCCGCCATTCGTTGGCTTCCCAGTTTCGCCGGGCCTCGCTGATGGGGTCGAAAGGCAGCATCCCACCGTCACTCTAGGTGACGACCGCTCGGCCCACCTTGGTCGGCGGGCGATCCATCCACCAGCCTCCCCAATGGTTACTCTGTAGCCGCTCGCCCCACCGTGAGGAGATCCCATGATCGTTGTCGCCGGATCCGTTTCCGTCCCTGCTGAGAACTCTGAGGCGTTCATGTCTGCCGCTGCCGACGTCTCTGCCGCGTCGCGCACCCTGGACGGCAACATCGACTACTGCATCTCGGTGCAGTCGCCTGGCGTTTTTCGGTTCTTGGAGATATGGGAAACCGAGGAAGCCATGATGGCTCAATTCGCCGCCCCTCCTTTCGGTGCGTTCCAGGCCGCAGTCAGCGAGCTGGGAATGGCCGGGATGGACGGCAAGAAATACGGAATCTCCTCAGTCGGCCCGCTGTTCGGATAGCGCAGCCCGACCCCGTGCCCCAGTCGCCCGGTGGCTACGCTGTGAGCGCTCATAACCACTCTGAGGAGATCCCATGATTGTCATTGCCGGCACCGGCTCACTTCCCCCCGAGAACACCGATGCGTTTATGGCGTCCGCCAATGAGATGGCCGCGGCGTCTCGAGCTGAAGACGGCAACATCGAGTACTGCTTCTCGGTGGAGGCACCGGGCAAGATCCGCTTCTTCGAAATCTGGGAGAGCGAAGAAGCGCTGGGCGCCCACTTCACCGCCCCCCACATCGCGGCATTCGGCGCAGCCATCAACGAGTTGGGCATCACCGGGATGGACGGCAAGAAGTACGAGGTTTCCTCGGTCAGCCCGCTGTTCGGATAGCCGGTTCGCCCATCCGCCGCCTTCGGCGGGGCCAGAACGGGCAAACTGAACACGGTGGAGGACTATTTCCAGCAGTTGGTGCGCTCTTGGCGCAGCGTCACCTCCCGAACGGTGCGCGAGGCCGTAGCCGTGTTGCTGCTGCTTATCGTGGTGTTCGGCGCGGGGTTCTCCGCGCTCTCCACCTACGCCAATCTGGTGGTGTTCAACGAGGATCGCTTTGCTGAGGAGCTCGCCGACATCTTCGACGACGAAGATGTCCACAAGGTAGTGGCGACATCTTTCACCGCCACCGCAATAGAGATGGCCGACCTGCCGGTGACACCGGCGGGCTCCGCCGGTGCCCAGCAGGTGATCCAGCAGGAGATCCCGGCAGTGGTGAGCGAGCTTCTCACCGAGGAGGCCAACGACGGCCTGCTGGATCGGGCGGTGCGCCAGGCCCATGGCGATGTGTTGGCCGTTGAGGGAGGCACCTTGGTGGCCAATCCGCCGATTCGGAGCGTTGAAGTGGATTTGGGGCCGATCTTCAATCAGGCGTTGGACGAGATCGTGGCCAACGAAGAGCTGGCCTTTCTGGGCACCGTGACACCTCCGGCCGATGCCGGAGTAGTAACCGTTCTTCAGCGGGCCCAGCCGGGCGATCGGTTCTGGGAGTTCCTCGGCCAGCTCCAAGACCGGCGGTCCTCCACCATCACCCTGATCCTGCTGTGCGGCATCGGGGCGCTGCTCATTTCGCCGTCTCGCACTCGGGTGGTGTGGAGCATCGGCACCGGCATCGTGGCCATGGCCGGCATCTTGGGCGTGGGGATCTACGGCTCCCGGGCACTACTGGCCGTGCTCATCGACAACTCCGACACCGTGCGGGCTGCCCAATCGATCCACGAGGCCCTGCTGGACGACTTGAGCGGCCGGCTGATGGGCATGGCCCTCATCGGTGTGCTGATGATCGTGATCGGCGCCGTCGCCGGCTGGCTCTGGCGCCGCTTCGGTCCCACACCCCCCGAAGAGAAGGCCTTGGCCGTGTCGGAGGCCACCCCGGTTGTGTGACGACGAGCGACTACGACCCGCTGAACACCGCCTTGCCGGGGCCGTTTTCTAGGAAGCTGGCCACGCCGGTGTGGGCGTCGTCGGTGTCGAAGCAGGACGCGAAGGCTTCCACCTCGATCTCCAGGGCTTCATCGAGGGGTAGGAAGTAGCCGTCGAGGATTGCTTTTTTGGCCAGGGTTATCGCCGCGGGGCCTGCGGCGTAGCGGGCGGCCAGCTTCACGGCCTCGTCGTACACCTCTTCGTCGGGGTAGACGGCTGAGGCCAGTCCGATGGCCACTGCTTCGTCGGCTCGCACGTTTCGCCCGCTATAAATCAGCTCCTTAGCTTTAGTAATACCCACCAGGCGACTCAGGCGCTGGGTGCCTCCCCCGCCGGGAACAAGCCCCAGCAGGATCTCCGGCTGGCCCAGCACTGCTCCTTCCCCTACGAGTCGGAACTCGGCCGCCATTGCCAATTCGCATCCCCCGCCGAGGGCGTAGCCGTTGACCGCGCAGATGGTGATCTGAGGCAACTCCTCCAGCGCGCGGAATGCGTCGTTGATCCTCTGGCTCAGATCCCGGCCCCCGGCGGCATCCAACCCCGAGAACTCGTTGATGTCGGCGCCGGCGGCGAACACTTTCGGTCCGCCCCAGATCACTGCCGCTCGAATGTCGGTGCGTCCGGCGAGCTCGTCGGCGGCCTGGTGCAACTCGGCCACTACCTGGGCATTCAGCGCATTGACCTTGGGGCGGTCCAGCCTCAGGGTGGCCACTCCTTCTGCCTCACCGGTTTCAATCCGCACGAATTCGCCCATGGCCACGCTCCTTGCTGTTCGGACCCGCCAACCGTATTCCCCCCACAACGCAGGTACTCAGTTGTCCCGAAATGGCACACTCGGGAGATGTGGGCCGAAACCATCAGGGCGTCGGGGAAGCGGTTCTCTGACCGACCGGCCCTGATGGCAGAGGAGGGTTGGTCGGTCAGCTTTGCCGAGTTCGACCGCCTGACCGACGAAGTGGCCGTCGGTTTGGCCCGGCAGGGGGTGAGCCGCGGCCAGGTGGCGGCCCTGCTGATGCCGTCGTCGGTGGACTACATCGTGCTGTACGGAGCACTGGCCAAGCTGGGGGCGATCACTGCCGGGGTGAGCAGCCGCCTGCCCGCCCCCGAACGCACCTTGCTGGTGAACGAGGTGGCCGGGGCCGATTTGGCCATCTCCACAGCGGCCATGGCCGACGGCATGGCGCTCGACATCGACGTGATCGAAGTCGCCCTCGCCGACGGGCCCGACTCCGTGTGCGCTGACCTAAGGGTGCGAGACGAGACCCCACCACCGCTGCCTTCTGACGGCGGTCGGCCGGTGGCGGTGGTGTTCACCTCGGGGACCACCGGCGTGCCCAAGGGGGCCACGTTCACCGACCGGATCTTGGCCGACATCGCCATCGTGGACACCGGCAACGGCTGGGGGGAGGGCGGCCCCATCACCTCCAACACCCAGATGGCCCATATAGGAGTGATGGGCAAGATCCCCGCTCAGTTCGCGGTGGGCACCACGCTGCATGTGATCGACCAGTGGAGTGCCACCGCGGTGCTTGACGCCGTGTCCCGCTACCGAATGCCTGCGGTGGGCGGAGTGGCCCCCCAGATTGCCCTCATGCTTCGCGATCCAGACTTCGACCAATACGACTTCTCATCGGTGAAGCTCGTGGTCACCGGTGGGGCGCCTTCGCCCCCTAATGTGATCGAGGAGGCTCGGCAGCGGTTCGAGGCCGACTGGACCCAGCGGTACGCCTGCACCGAGGTAGGCGGAATAGGAACCTTCACCTGGATCGACGCCCCCATGGAGGAGATGCTCTACACCGTGGGGCGGCCCCGGCCCGGCATCAAGGTCGAGGTGCGCGATCCCGATGCCAACCGGGAAGTTCCCTCAGGAACAGTCGGCGAGGTCTGCTTCCAATCCCCCACCGTGATGGCGGGGTACTGGCGAAACCCGGAGGCCACCGCGGAGGCGCTAAGGGGCGGCTGGCTCTACACCGGTGACCAGGGCTGGATCGACGACACTGGCTGCTTGCGGCTAGTAGGCCGACGGGGGGAGGGCTTCCATCGAGGCGGCTATGTGGTATTCCCGGTGGAGGCTGAGAAGGTGCTGGCCTGGCACCCCAAGGTGGCCGGCGTCTGCGTGGTGCCCCGGCCGGACGAGGTGATGGGCTCAGTGGGGGTGGCGGTGGTCATCCCCGCCGATCCCGCCGACCCGCCCACCCTGGAAGAACTGCGATCCTTCGGCCAGCAGCACATCGCCGACTACAAACTCCCCGAGCACCTCCGTCTAACCAACGCGTTCCCCATGACCCCCATGTCCAAAATCGACCGCCAAGCCCTCGAAGCCCAAGAGGCCTAACGCGGTTCCCTGGGCAAGCCTAAAACCCCTTCTCCAACGCCATTCTTCATCACCTCATCAGTGCCGCCACCGATGCGCATGGCGCAAGCACCGAGCAGCAATTGCTTCCAGGCATATGTGCCCCATTCTCCCGTGTCGGCGCAGATGCGGGGACCCAACAAGCGGGCGATCATTGACGCGGCCCAGTTGACGTGCCGGGCGGTGGCGTACTTGGTGGCGGCCGGGGCTAGTGGGGGCTGCCGGTTGGTGTTCCATTCCACCAGCCGATATCCGATGTAGAGGCGGGCCAGGTCTTGGCGCACCACCGGGTCGTTGGCGAGCCCAAGATGCTGGGCCAGCTGCACAACCTTCTCGGGGGCTGCGAGCCCTACCAGCCCGCTGCCACCGTAGCCCGCCCCCCTTGAGCCGATCGAGGCCCGCTCCGATTGCAGCGAGGTGCGGAACACCGACCATCCGGCGTTGGCGTCGCCCACCCGGAAACGGTCGCTTATGCGGGCATCGTCGAAGAAGACCTCGTTGAACTCCGATCCGCCGGTCATCTGCCGCAGAGGGCGCACGTCGGTCCCTGGGGTGTCCATCGGATAAATGAAGGCAGTGATGCCCTTGTGCTTGGGGGCGTCGGCGTCGGTGCGGGCCAGCAGCAGGCCGATGTCGGAGAAATGGGCCCGGGAGCTCCACACCTTTTGTCCATTGATTACCCATTCGCCGCCATCGGTGGTCGCCCGGGTGCTGAGGGAGGCCAAATCCGACCCCGCCCCCGGCTCGCTCAGCAGCTGGCAGGCCAAGATGTCCCCCTGGAACAGCCGAGCCAGGTAACGCTCTTTCAGCCAGTCGGAGCCGTGGGCCAGGATTGTGGGGGCCACCACTCCCAGGGAACTGCCGAACATGGTCTGCGACGGCACCCGATAGCGAGCCTCCAGATCGAGATAGGCCCGCTCGTACTCCGGATCGAGGCCCCGGCCGCCGTACTCGGGCGGTCCGGTGATCCACCCGAACCCCGCCTCCCACATCTTGGACCGCCACTGTTGGGCGGCTCTGACCGCCGCTTCCTCCTCAGCCGGGCTCTTCCGAGCGTAGACGGTGATCTCATCGGAGCCGATTCCCCAGCTGAACTCGTCCCGCACAGCCCGCTCAGCGCTGGCATCCAAGAATGCCCTAGCCTCGGCTGCGAACTCTGCCAGGGTGGGCACCACACTATGAGTTTGGCCGTTTCGTTTGCCCTAGGAAAAGGCCAGACTCCGGCGAACAGTCCCACAATCAGCATCCTTGCCCCCTAACGAAATGAGATGTAGTTTCATAGCAGGCAATATGAAGTGGGAACCGGCTTCTATGAGCCGGGCAGGAGAAATCGGGGGTATGGCATGTTGTCGTCATTAACTGCGTTACAGCGCGGAGGCGTTTACATCTTGTTCGGGGGGGTGGTATCCGCCGTCGGCAGGGCGCTTAAGCCGGGAGTCCTCATTGACAGTGTGGACTGGAACAACGTCGACGGCATAGTGCAAGCCATGGCTGACAACGAGGTTCTCACCCATACCTCAGCGGTTTTGTACGCCTTCGGTCTGATGTTCGTCCTCACCGGTCTAAACAGTGTGAGGAACTTTGTGACCGACCAAGGCCTGGTGGGAGACATGGTACGCGGCGGGACGCTGCTGGGCATGCTGTCCCTCCTCGTCGTCGGTGTGATCGAGGGGTTCGACCACATGGCAGTCAGGGTGCTGGACAACGGCATCGGCGGAAGCAGCAGCATGGACATCGCAGTATCCATGCAATCGGCCAAGCTCGGAATCATCCTGATCGCCTGGCCTGTGCTCTACGCATCAATCGGAGTTGCCGGCCTGGGCGGCATACGCTTGCTGCCCTCAGGCATACACCGGATGGTTCAGGGCATCGCCTCACTGGTGATGTTGGCAACCGCACTGCTTCTTCTCATGGCCGCAGCAATTGACTCCAACGGCTTCTGGAACGCCGTCAGCCTCATCACCGCCATCGTGCTGGCACTCTGGATCATCGCTCTGAGCCATGCGTCCTACAGCGGCAAGGTTTCCGCTTCGACTTCCTAGTCCGTTAGCCACCTAGGCCGAATCCCGTCAGTGCTGGTCGCTTCCGGGTTCTTTTTCCCCGAGGTGCCCCGCTGGCGGGACGGCCAGCTGTGGTTCTCCGACGTCTTCGGCGGCCTGGTCTATTCGTGGGATCCTGAATCCGGCGATCTCATCGAACAGGCTCAGGTGCCGGGATGCCCGTCAGGGCTGGGCTGGACCCCAGAAGGCGAACTGCTGGTGGTGTCTACCGCCGACCGCACGCTACGCCGAGCCGACGGGACTATCGTCGCCGATCTCAACCCGGTGTCGGATTCCAAGATCAACGACATGGTGGTGGATGTGGACGGCACCGCCTATATCGGCAACGACGGATTCGACTTGGAGGCTCGGGCCCCGGAACAGCCCGCACAGATCCTGCGGGTGAGCCCCGACGGCCAGGTGTCGGTGGCTGCCGACGGTTTGCGATTCGCCAACGGCATGGTCATCACCCCCGAGCGGCGGCTGATCGTGGCCGAGACATGGGGTCGGCGGTTGTCTTCGTTCGCGGTGGGCGAAGACGGCGCCCTGGGTGACCGGCGAGTGTTCGCCGAGTTGGACGCAGGGTCGCCCGATGGGATCTGTTTGGCGCCCGACGGCCGGGTATGGGTGGCCGACCCCATGGGCCGCCGGGTGCTGCTCGTTGGCGAGGGGGGCGCGGTGGACCACGTTATCGAGTTCCCTGGTTGCCGCCCCACCGCCTGCGTGCTCGACGATGCCAGCACCCGTCTGTATGTGTGTACCGCCCCCAGCATCGATCCGGCAAGGGTCCAGGCCCATCCCGGTGGCGAGATCACAGTCGTCAACCTGGAGTGATGAACCCGGTGCCATGACCTTGCGCTCGGCCAGCCTCATCCACCGACCTTGTCGTCCGTGTCAGCCGACAATTGCAACCAACTCTTCGGTCTCTGAGTCATCGGAGGCTCTGATCGGCTAAGCAAGGCCCCATGACAGCGCTGATCTCCATCAACCTCCGCACGTTCGCCGCCGCCGACCCCGGCCCGGGGGGCTGGCAGCCCGTACTGGATCTGGCCAAAGCGGCCGACGACGCCGGGGTGGACAAAGTGGTGGTGAGCGATCACGTGGTGTTCGGCGAGAATCTGGAGGCCTACGGCCAAGCCGAGCTGGGGGGCATGGCGGGGGGCCGCCAGCCCACCGGCCCCGACGGCCACTGGCTGGAGCCCACCACCGTGCTGACGGCGCTGGGGGCCATCACCAGCAACCTCCGGCTGGGCAACAACATCTTGTTGGCTGCGCTGCGCCGCCCGGTGATCCTGGCCAAGTCGCTGGCCACCCTCGACGTGCTCACCGGTGGACGGGTGGACCTCGGCGTGGGCGTGGGCTGGCAGGCCGAAGAGTATGAGGCTGCCGGCCTCGACTTCGCCGACCGGGGCCGCCAGCTCGACCACACCCTGGCGGTATGCCAGGCCCTGTGGGGCTCCTGTCCAGCCGATTTCAGCGACGACCAACTCGAGTTCTCCCGCATCTACATGCAGCCCCAGCCGGTGCAGCCTGGCGGGGTACCCATCTGGGTGAGCGGCACGGTCAACCCCCGGGCCATGCGCCGTCTCGCCCGATTCGGCTCGGGATGGATCCCCTGGGGCGACGCCATGGCCGGCGACATGGAATCCCACATCGGCCAAATGCGCGAGGCGGTAGCCGGCTATGACCGCGACCCGTCGGGCCTCGGCGTAGTAGGCACCCTGCCAATCGTACGCACCGACGACGGCGTAGACCTGGCCGCCACCATGGACAGCGTTCCCGCCCTAGTAGAAGCCGGAGTCACCGACTTCCGAGCCCACCTCCCCATCCCCTCCGACGCATCTGAGGCCCACGACTACCTAGCAGAGGTCGTCGCCGCCTTCCGCCCCGCCGCCGGCCGCTAACTACCGCGAAAGAACTCAGTGAGGCGCGGACCTGAACCAGGGGTCGCGGTCTATGAGTTTGCTGACTGTGGTTACGAGGATGAGGAGGGCGGCGGAGAGGGCGGCGCCGGTCCATAGGACTAGGCGGGTGTCGCCTATGGCCAGGAGGCCGGCTACGGCTGCGGGGCCGCCGACTTGGCCGATGCGGATGGCGGTGCCCCAGGCGGCCACCATCACGGCCCGGTGCTCATTGGGGGCCAGCGAGGCCGCTCGGCTTTGCAGCGGGACCACCACCATCTGATCGGCGGCACCGAGCACGAGCACCGGGGCGATGATCACTGCCAGCGAGGGCGACGCCGCCATCCCTGTCAGGCAGATGACGAAGCCGACGTAGCCCGCCCGTACGATCACTGAGGTTGGGTAGCGGCCGGCCATGCGGCCCATGCTGAGCGCCACCAGTCCCGCCGACACCGCGGGCAGCGACTGGATCAGCCCCCGAATCCCGGCCGAAGCGCCGAACTCATTGTCGAGGTGGATGGGCATGGTGGTGATCCCGACAGCGAAGAAGATGAGGAATGTGAACGGGGCCACCAACAGCAGCACCCCCACCTCGGGTCGCATCAGATGGGGGCGGGCCTGGCGGAGCTGGTGGCGCAACGGTTCAGGGGTGCGCCGCTCATCAGGAGGCAACAGCGTGGCTGCAAACAGGGCCAGCACGATGGTGGCGGCGTGCATGGCGAACGGCCCCCGCCAGCCGAACAGCTCGGTGAGCAGGCCGCCAGCCGCGGGCAGCGCCGCTACGCTCAAGTTCATGGCCAGGGCGTTCTGGCCGATGATCCGGGTGCGCTCTACTCCCTCGTAGTTGTCCCCGATGATGACCAGCGCCAGGCTCAGGAATCCCGATGAGCCCAGCCCCTGGATGAACCGGAATGTCAGCAGCATGGCCAGGTTGGTCGACGCCATGATCACCAGGCCGGCCAGCCCGAACAACAGCAAACAGGGCACAATGATGCGGCGGCGCCCGTAGCGGTCGGCGGCTACCCCGATCACCGAGGCCATGAACAGGCCGGGGGCGTGGGCGGTCATCAAGATGAACACCGAGGTCTGGTCGGAGATCCCAAATGCGTCGGCGATCTCGGGGATGGCGGGGGCAATGGAGGCGTTGGGCAGGATGACCGCCGCACCGATCAACCACACCACCACAAGCTGCGACCGCCGAAGTCCCACGTCTCGACGGTATTGCCCCACCGTGTCGGGTGGCATGATCTGAGCGTGGAGCGCCACCGGGAGTACTACCGGATCGACCGAGAGATCGACGCCTCCCCCGATACCGTGTTCGCCGCCATGCTGGCGCTAGTTGGGGGGCCAGAGGATGCTCCCACTTATGCCCGCTTGGGCGATCCGCCCCCGCACGGACCGGGCGCGCTGCTGTCTTTCAACCTCCAGGGCCATGAGCTGCTTGAGGAGTGCGTGGAGCTGGAAGCACCCCATAGGCGGCGCTACCGCATCGTGTCGGGGGCTCCAATAGAGTGTTACGAGGCCCTCACCGAGGTGACCCCCAACGGCCACGGCACCCTGCTCACCTGGCAGGGATGGACCGAAGACCCCAATCCCGAAGCAGCCATCGCCTGGAATCAGTTGGCCCGCGAGTCCATCGGCCGGGCGGTGGAGATGGTGGCGACCCGTGCTGAAGAGCTGTGAGCTTCCATAGGATCGCGCTCCTATTGGCGGTGGCGCTGCTTGCTGCGGCCTGCACCACCGAGACCAAGGAACTCCCCCAAGGGCCGCCCCGCGAAATCCGCATCATCAACAACGTCGAGGTGGCCGACGACGACCGCACCCTCACCGTCCGCTACTGGGGCACGGAGTGCGAGGAGTTCAGCGACTCCGAGGTTGACTACGGCATCACCCAGATCAAGATCACCGTCTACGCCCTGGTCATCACTGAGGAGTGCCAGCGCTCCGGCCTCCAGCAAACCGCTGTCATCGCCCTCGACCAACCCCTGGACAACCGCATCATCATCGACGCCAACACCGACACCGTGGTCTGGGAGCCCTAACGGCCCTCCCTGGCGACTGCGGGACTACGAGGTGGGAGGGGGCAGCGACCGCCAGCAATGGTCGGCAGGTCAGCAAGATCGCAATCGAATAGGGCGGGCGTGATTGCACCATGGACTTGTTGGGGACCTGGGAGGGCGGCAGCCACGCTCAGGGCGGCGTGCTGGCCGATGGCGGAGTCTAGGTAGTTGGTGACGACAACTTTGCGGCCTTGGTTGATCCAGCGGCGGGCGGCGGCATAGGCCGAGCAGGGACCTCCGAGGGCCATGGGCTTGACCACCACGACGGAAATCGACTCGGGCAACTCGGCATCAACAGAGGCCAAGCTGTCATCAACCGCTACGGGGACCGGGGACTGCTCGGCTACCAAAGCCAGGGCTTCTATTCCCGCCACCGGCTCTTCCACGTACTCGATATCGAATCGCTCCAAGCGGGACAGCGCAGCCACGGCTTGATCCACGGTCCATGCTCCGTTGGCGTCGAGCCGAAGGCGACAACTATCCCCTATGGAATCTCGCACGGCGGCTACCGCAGCTACGTCGACCTCGATATCGGACGCGCCCACCTTCAGCTTGGCCGTGGCATAGCCGTCAGTCACCGCGGCGACCGCGTCTTCGGTGTCGGCTACAAGGGCGTTGAGCTCCACTGCATCAGCTACTGGCCCGCCCTCGGAGAGCACCTCAGCCTGGGTTTGACCACTCTGCTGAGCTTCCAAATCGAGCAAGGCCAACTCGACCGCACCGTGGGCAAACCGTTCGAGGGGCAGGTTTCCAGGATCGGGATCAGCCGCCCACGCTTCCAATTCCGTCCGTGTGGCCGACGGATCAGCACCAGGCCAACCGGGCAGGGGCATAGCCTCTCCCCAGCCGCTGACGCCACCGTCGGAGATCTGGATCAGAATTCCATCTCTTTGGGTGATGGCTCCCCGGCTAGTCATCACCGGAAGGCGCAGCTTGAGCGAGACCTCGCTCAGCTCGACACGCATCGGATCACTGCGGCGGCGGTGGCGTCGGGAGCTTCCAGATGAGTGGCATGACCAGCGTCGGGGATACAGCAAATGGTTGCCCGGGGCATGGCCGCGGCCATTTGCTGGGCGATAGCTGCGAACTTGGCGTCGTCTGAGCCAACGATGAGGGAGCAAGGCATGGACAGCTCTGACGAGCGGCAACCGATGGGGTCGACCGCTCCGGCCCCCATGCCCCGCAGACTGTGGGCCAGGCCTCGGGGGTCGCAGCTCAGCCGCTGGGCTCGCAGCTCAGCCTGCTGATCGGCTGGTAGGCGGGTTCGCTGGGTCGCGAACAGCGGTCGGTCGGCCCAATAGTCGGCGAACCACTCGATGCCCTCTGACTCGATCCGGTCGGCTAGAGCCTCGTCGGCAGCGATGCGCTCAGCTCGTTCGGCGGAATCGTCGATGCCGGTTCGGGCCCCGATGAGGGCTAGCGCAACAACGCGGTCGGGATGGGCCAACGCCACGTGGAGCGCGACCCGACCACCCATCGAATAGCCCACCAGGGCGAACTGCTCTAGATGAGCGGTGGCCGAAACCACACCAGCTACTGCGACAGCCATGGTGTAGTCGACCGGGTCGTCGGAAATCGGTCCCGAACCGTGGCCGGGGAGGTCAAGCGCCAATACCGGGTCGGGCAATCGGCTGGTGAGCGGGGCCATAGCCGCGGCCGAGCCGGTGAAGCCGTGCAGGACCACGGTGGTTGTCTGGTTCATTCGGCCAGATCAGCTAGCTGCTTGCGCTGCTTGATGGCTGTCCCGTGGTCGACGGGGACTTCGATCATCGTCACCCCCGAGGCCTTCGTAACGGTCTCGGCCAAGTCATCAGCCTGTCCGGTCCGGTGGTAGTTGACGCCCAGCCCTTCGGCCAGTTTGCCGAAACCGACTCCATGGGGCGTGTGGAACAGTTCTCCAAAGTGAACGTCGGAGCCCCCCTCGGCCACGGGTAGCAACGAGAAGATGCCGCCGCCGTCGTTGTTGGGCACCACCACGGTGAGGTCGGCGTCCGTCAGGGATGCGGCCAACAACCCGCCGATGTCGTGCAGCAGGGCTACATCGCCCACCAATGCCGCCACCGGCTGGCCCAAGGCCAGGGAAGCGCCGAGCGCCGACGACACCACCCCGTCGATGCCATTGGCTCCTCGATTGGCCAGCACCCGGCGGGGTAGAGCATCAGGAGGCCAGAAAGAGGTGACATCCCGAACCGGCATGCTGCTCGACGCATACACCGCCACCTCCGGGGGCAGCGCTCGCAACAGAGTGGCGGCCAGAAGCGGCTCCAGTAGGTCATCAGACCCCAAGACCGCCTCTGTCCGGTCCCAGGCGTCAGCGGCGGCTTCGATCCAGTCCACCGCCCAGGCGTCTTCGGCTGAGGTCATCTGACCGGCAGCCGCACCCATCAAGACCGCCGGGTCGGAAGCCAACGCAGCCGTCCAACCAAGCGACGGGTCTTCCCATCGGCGGCGCGGGTCCATCAGCAGTCGGTCGGATGCTGGGCAAGTATCCACAAAATCGATAACTGCCCGATTGCTGGGAGGTCCGCCGATGCGGACCAGCACGTCGGGGGCCAGATCAGCGCGGCCCAATACCCCCTCGGCTCCATCCAAGACCAGCGACCCTCGACCTCGGAGCTGGGATCCGGCGTCGGCCACCACTGGCCACCCCGCCGCTTCGGCGAAGCCGACGATGGCCGCGGCACCGGCATCGTCCACATCCAGCGCTCCGGCCACGATCAGCCCCCGACGGCCGGCCATCCCTCGCAGGGCCTCTATGTCGGTTTCAACAAGTGGCCGAACGGGTACCGGTGGCCGACCAACCGTTGAATTGAACTCGGGAACCGGGCCTTGGGGCTCCAGCGGCTTGCGGAACGGCCAATTCAGGTGCACCGGACCCGGATCCGGCCCGGATCCGGCCATGGTGGCCGCCCGCACTGCCAGTCGGGCGAAGTAGTCGGGCTCGTCGACATCGCACGGCATCTCGGCGAACCAGCGGACGTGGTCCCCGTACAGCTTCACCTGGTCGATGGTCTGGCCCGCTCCGGCGTCACGCAACTCGGGAGGCCGGTCGGCGGTGCATACCACCAGAGGCACCCCGCTGTGGTGGGCCTCCACCACCGCCGGGAGGTAGTTGGCCGCCGCGGTGCCCGAGGTACACACCAGCGCCACCGGACGGCCCGACGCCTTGGCCATGCCCAGGGCACAGAACCCGGCCACCCGCTCGTCGAGCTGCACGGTGACCTGTAGCCGCTCCTGATTGCGGGCCGACACCGCCAGCGGAGTGGAGCGAGAACCAGGCGAGACCACCACATCCGTCACCCCGCAGGCCGCCAACTCAGCCCAAAACCGCCCGGTCGCCCGATAGGCAAGGTCGGTCATGTAACCACATCCAATATCGCGGCCAACTTGATGTCGGTCTCGACCAGTTCCTGCTCGGGGTCGGACCCGGCCACGATGCCCGCTCCTGCACACAGGCGCATCCCGCTGGGGCCTATCAACGCCGATCGCAAGGCCACATAGAACGAGCCGCACCCTCGGTGGTCGATCCACCCCACCGGACCGGCGTACCATCCTCGGTCAAGCCCCTCATGCTCGGCGATCCACTGCTGGGCGAACGTTGTCGGCGTGCCCCCCACCGCCGGTGTGGGGTGGAGGGCGCCCGCCAGCCGCAGCGCCATGCCGGGCTCAGGGGCGATCCGCCCGCTGACCGTGGTGGCCAGGTGGTGAATGCCAGGTAGAGTCCGAACTTCGGTATCGCCAGTGGGATCTAGCGCCACGCCGGCTAGGGCTAGGCGGGTGCGGAGGTATTCCACCACATAGTGGTGCTCGGCCTGCTCTTTGGGATCGGCGGCCAACCTCTCGGCGATTGCGGCGTCGTCGGCTGGTGTGGCCCCTCGGGGAGCGGTGCCTGCCACTGCATAGGTGGTGACCACATCGCCGTTGAGTTCCGCCAGAACCTCGGGGCTGGCGCCCACAAAGCACGACATCCCCCGGCCGAATCCGAACACCGCACACGACTCAAAACGGTTCGACAGCCGAGCCAGCACCACCGCGGGGTCGATGCTGCCCACCGCCTCCACCTCTCGGGCCACCACCACCTTGGCCAGTTCCCCGGCATCGATGGCGTCGGCAGCCTGCTTCACCGCATCCCGATAGGTGGCCCGAGTTCCATCTTCAACCCGCAATGCGTTGCCGTCGTCTGTGCGGCCTGCCCTTTGTGCCGACCCCCGAACAACCCGCTCCGGTACCACCAACCGCCCGCTCGGGTATCCGTCCCACGCCCCTGTTCCCGACCGATCGGCAAAACCGAAGCCAGCAAAGGCGACCTCCCCCTCGGCTAGCAACTCAGCAGCGGCCGCCGCGGCGGCCTCAAACCGCCAACGGCCATCTACCTCAACAGACCGCGCCGCTCCCAACCCGGCTATCGCGTCGGCGCCCGGCGCCCGCCAATACACCCGGTCGTCGCCGGACCACGAGGCGAATTCCTCAAGAGGGGTCATTTCACCCGCTCCGCCAACCGGACTGCCGCTCTGCTGAGCAGGGTGCGGCGGAAGTGCTCGCCCACCAGGGCCACTACCTGGGGCACTAGCGCCTCCACCAGCGGAGTCAGATTCCCAAGGTCGCTGCTGGTCAATTCGTCGGTGCCCATGGCATCCAAGAACAGGTCCACCGCCTCATCCACCACCGCCTCCACGTTGCGGGCGTGGCGAACCGCCAGCGCGGCCAAATCGGGAACGCTCACCCCGACGGCAACGAGCGCGGCACCGGCTTGCAGCATCGTGACCGCATCCTCTTTGAATCGACCGTGGTGGTCGGGGATCAGCAACCCAGCATCGATGGCCAAGTCCACCTGCTCAGCAGCCAGACCCGAGGCTTCGATCAACTCAGCCCGGTTGAGACCCTCCTGCGCCATCCCCAAAGCGTAAACGCGTCTCGCCTTCAGTCCCCATTAGGGCCGCGGCCCGAGCCCGCAGTTCGTGGCGATCAGGCCGACCGGAATCCAGCAGCGGCCAGTCCTCCTCTTCCACCACGAAGAACCGCTTGGGGATCTTGAAGTTGGCGATATGGCCCCGGCATGCTTCCACCAGGTCGTCGGAGGTCTCTTCGGCCCCGTCGTGCAACTCCACGAATGCCACCACCGCCTCGCCCCACAGCGGATCGGGCACCCCTACCACGATGGCGAACTTCACCGCCTCCAGATTGTCCTCGCAGAAGATCTCCACCTCGCGCTCCGACACGTTCTCCCCGCCGGTCTTGATCATCAGCTTGTAGCGGCCCCGGAAGTACAGGTTTCCGGCCTCGTCCATGAAGCCGTAGTCGCCGGAGTGGAAGAACCCCTCGTCGTCGAAGGCCTCAGCGGTGGCCTCCGGCATCCCCACGTACTCGATGAACGTGCCCCAACCCCGAAAGCAGATCTCTCCCGGCTCTTCAGGGGCACAGCGCTGGCCGGTCTCGGGATCTTTGATCACGAACTCCATGCCCGGCATGGGCCGGCCGTTGGCGTCGTAACGCACCTTGGGATCGATCTCGCACCGGGGGGTGATCGACCCCAGCCCGCCCGATTCCGTGGATCCGTACACCTGGGCCACCGTCTCCCAGTCCCAATCGGGCAACACGCTGCGCAGAAAGCTGCCGGTGGCCCCCACGTTGCACTTGCGCACCGAACTGCGGTCCACCGTGAGGTATTCGGGGGCGTTGCGCATCATGGTGAGCTTGGTGTCGAACGCCCCCATCACGGTTATCTTCGACCGCTCCATCTCCCGCAGCACCTTTCCGGTCTCGTACACCCCCACCAGACACGAGGTCATGCCCACCAAATGGGGCATGGTCAGGTTCCACACGATGCCCCCGGTGTGGAACACGGGGTTGGAGGCCACGAACCGGTCTTCGGACACCAACCCCAGAGCGTGCTGCAAGCCGGTGGCCGCCCCCACCATGCCCCGGTGGGCGATCAGTGCCGGTTTGGGAGCGGCGGTGGAGCCCGAAGTGAAGATGATGTAGGCCGGGTCGTCCCCTCTCACTTCACTTGCCGGCTCCAGTTCGACTCCTCCATCAGGGCCGTACACCAGATCTCGCTCCGCCGACGGGGCCACCCACCCGTCGTCGTCCAGCGGCAGCACCACCGTCTCTGCAATGCAACCGAACTGGGCGGCCACCGGCGACAGCCTCTCTGCCATATCCACGTCTCGGAACCAGTCCACGGTAATCAGCAGGTCGGGCTGGGCCAGGGTGAACAGGTGTTCCAACTCGGCGGCCATGTATGACGTGTTGATGGGCACCCCGATGGCGCCCAGCCGGGCCAACCCATAGTGCAGCACTGCCCAGTCGGGATTGGGATGGAACAGAAACGCCACCCGGCTGCCGCGGCCCACCCCCATCTCGGCCAAAGCAGCGGCGGACCGCAGCGACCGGCTGGCCAGATCCCGATAGCTGATGTGGACATCCCCGGTGATGAAGGCATCGTTGTCGGGCACCCGCTGGGCCGTGCGCCACAGCATCTCCCAGGTGGACAGCTGAGTGTTGACGATCAGATCGGCAGCCAGCGCGGCATCGTAGTCAGCCTGGGCGGAGGCCTCCATGGGTGTCGCCATCGGTGGGCACGTTATCCTCTCGCCTCATGCATGGAGGACTGCGGTTCGGCTTGTTCCAAGCACCGTTCCACGCCCACTGGAGGAATCCGACGCTGCAACTCCAACGGGACTTGGACTTGTGCGAGTGGCTCGACCACCTGGGTTTCGACGAGTACTGGTTCGGCGAGCACCACTCCGGCGGCTGGGAGATCATCACCTCGCCCGATCTGATGATCGCCGCGGCCTCCCAGCGGACCAGCCGCATCAAGCTGGGCACCGGCGTGGTGTCGGTGCCCTACCACACCCCCTTCCAGGTGGCCGAGCGCATGGTGCTGCTCGACCACCTCACCAAGGGACGGGTGATGTTCGGCGTGGGCCCCGGCGCCCTGCCTTCCGACGCCTACATGATGGGCATGGACCCCAAAGAGACCCGGCCCCGAATGGAGCAGGCCCTGGAGGCCATCTGCCACTTGCTGCGCTCCGACGAGCCGCTCACCATGGAAACCCATTGGTTCCAGCTCCGCGAGGCCCGCCTCCAGCTCTCCCCCTACTCCGACCCGCTGTTCGACATCTGCATGGCCACCACGGTGTCGCCCAACGGCCCCCGCAGCGCCGGGCAGTTCGGCGGCGCGGTGCTGTCGATGAGCGCCACCACCGACGCCGGTTTCGAAGCCCTGGGCAGCCACTGGGACGTCTGGAATATGAAGGCCCAAGAGCACGGCCACACCGCCGACCGCTCCAAGTGGCGCATCGTGGCGCCAGTCCATATTGCCGAGACCACCGAACAGGCCTTCAAAGACGTCGAGCACGGCATCGAACCGTGGGTTCGCTACTTCCGGGAGGTGGTGGCCCTGCCCGGCGCCCCCGACACCGACGACCGGGACGAGTTCGTCCGAGCCATGGTGGACGGCGGCTTCGCGGTGATCGGCACCCCCGACGACGCGGCTGCTCTGGTTGATCGACTGTGGGAGCAGTCGGGCGGGTTCGGCGCGCTGTTGGTGTTTGGCAACGATTGGGCCAATCCGCAAGCCACGAGACGCTCCTTCGAACTCTTGATCGAGGAGGTGGCCCCCCGCTACCAGGGCTCGATCCGGCGTCGAACCAGTTCACATGCCTGGACCGCGGCCAACCGGGAAGAGTTCCTGGGTCGGGCCGCGGCGGCCGGCCAAGAAGCCCGTGAGCGCCACGAGGCCGAGGTGGCCTCCAAGCAGGAGCAGCAGTAAGGCCGACACCGGGCCCGGGGCTGCCAACCTAGAGGGCCTGCTCAATCCAGCTGGTGTCGCCCGACTCCCAGGCATCCAGGTGCTGGGCCAGGTTCTCGGTGTTGAGGGGGATCTGGCTGAACGCGGGCCACGACCGCATCTTGCCCTCCACGGTCAGCGCCAGTCCCCGGGGCACCACCGCCGACTCCACGAAGATCCAGTAGATGATGCAGTAGTGGACCCATTTGGGGTCGGGCTCGGTGCCGGTGGCCTCGGCGTACAGTGCAGCCAGTTCGTCCCAGGTGATCAGCATGCCCATCAGCTCGGGTTGGCGGCGACGGGACAGCGGATGGCAGAAGAAGCCCAAGTCCAATAGCGGCGGCCCCACCGCAGCCCGCTCCCAGTCGAGCACCGCCACCAGCTCATCCCCTCGGAAGGCCAGATTGCCGATGCGGTAGTCACCGTGGCTGAGCACCGGTGGGGCCTCTGGCATCTCAGGGGCGTGGTCCAACAGGAACCGGGCGGCGTCTCGCAGGATGGGAAGCGGCGCGAACATCGGATACACGTCGCGCTCCACGTTGCCCATCCACCGGTTGACGAGGCCAGCCATCAGCTCGGCGTCGGTGGCCTCCGACGGGCCGGTCACCAAATCCGGCAGCCCGGCCGCGGCCCAGTCGAGCCGGTGGAGCTTGCCCATGACCTCCACGATCTGCTCGGCAGCTCGGCGTCGGCCGGCTTCTGTTTGCCACACGGGCCAGTCGGCCAGCTGGGCGATGTGGGGAAAGTCGGCGTCCACGTGGGCCATGGCGAAGAACTGCTCCCCAATCAACGCAGGATCGTCGCACGCTCCCCACAACTCGGGCACCGGGATGCCCGCCAAGGCGGCAGCCTGATGTACAGCCACCTCTTTGTGCACGTCGTAGGGGTCGATGGTGCCGTAGGAGGGTGCCCGCTTGATCACCACCCGCTCGCCATCGTCAAGGTCCACGGTGAACACGTCCCAGGAAAGCCCGCCAGTGCGGGCCTCCACCCCGATCACCCCGCGGCCGAACCAATCGGCCAGGGCGGCGGTTTGCTCGGGGGTGAGCGCGGTCACTGGCGGGTGACGAATTCGATCAGAACGCCGTCGGGGTCACGCACTGCGAACGCCCGGATCGACGACCGGCCCACCTTCAGTGTCCCCGGTGGGCCCAGTATGTCGACTCCGGCGGCCGATAGCCGCTCATAGAACCCGTCCACATCGTCCACCCCCACCGCGATGCGGGGGATGCCGATGCTCTTCCAGGTGAGCGGTCGCCCCGGATCGGGAGTGGTCCACTCCAGCAGGTCGATGTAGGGCCCGCGCAGGTTGTCGCCGAAGGCCAAGAAGGCAGCCCGGTGGCCGGTGTCGCCGGTCTCCCCCTGGCTCTCCATGAACTCGCTGCGGTCCTTGGCCGACTCGTCCACCACCACCCCGCCCAACAGGTCCCGATAGAACTCCAGAGAGCGGTCGAGATCGCTCACGCAGATGTTGACGTGGATGAGGTGGTCCATGCGCATGACTCCACAGGGTAACGGCTCTGGTCATTGCCGCTTCGAGGTGGGTTATCGTCGGAGCGCTATGAGCTTCGCCTCGCTCCTGCTGGAGCCAGAGCTGGCAGCAGGACCCGACACTCCTGGTGTGATCGTCGCCCGCCCCGAAGGAGACGAGATCACCAGCTATTTCCACCTGGTGGACGCGGCCCAGCGGATGGCCGCCACCCTGGGCGACGCCGGAGTGGAACCTCGCACCCCGGTGGCCTGTTTGCTGCCTCCCAGCGCCGATGTGGTGGCCGCCTTCTTCGGCACTTGGGCAGCCGACGGGGTGTATGTGCCGGTGAACCCCCGACTGTCCGATAGCGAGATCGCCTACATCCTCGACGACGTGAACCCTGCCGCGGTGATCGGCTCGCCCGACCAGCTCGCCCGGGTGACGGCCCCAATCACCTTCATCGCGGCCGACGGCAAGCTGGGTTGGTCAGTGGCCCAGCGCCGGGACACCGGATCGGCCTCCCACGACCCAGGCATCGCCATTGTGTCGTTCACCTCGGGCACCACCGGTCGGCCCAAGCCAATCGAACTTCAGTCCAGCGCGGTGATCCGGCTCATGGACACCATCATCACCACAGTGCGCAAGGGCAAGCACCTCACTGAGCGCCCGGAGATGCCCCACGTGATCCCGGTGTCCACTTCGCTGTGGGCCGGGATCTACAACGTGATCTTCGCGGTCCGCACCGGTAGCCCCGCGCTGCTCATGCCCCGGTTCGACGCCCTGGAGTACGCCCGTGTGGTGGGCCAATACCAGATCGCCTCCACGGTGATTCCCCCGGCCGCCATCACCATGCTGAACGACGAGCCCGGCATCGAAAGCCTCGATCCGCTGAAAATCGTCCGCTCCATTACCGCTCCGCTGTCGCCGTTGCAGGCCCGCCGCTTCTACCAGCGGTTCGGGGTCATGGTGCTCAACGGGTACGGCCAGACCGAGGTCGGCGGGGAAATCGTCGGCTGGACCGCCCGAGACTTCCGGGAGCACCCCGAGAAGCTAGGGGCCGTGGGGCGGCCCTACCAGGGGGTTGAGATTCAGTTTTCAAGGAGCGATGCCGACGTCTCTGACACCGAGACCGACGACACCAGCCACCGTATCGACGACAGTGACAACGAAGGCCGGGAGCAAACCGGCGTACTGTGGGTGCGCACGGCCTACACCGCGTCCTTGGACCCGGAAGGGCGGCTTGGCGACCGGCTCGATGGCGAGGGCTTCTTCCGCACCGGCGACATCGCCCGCCTCGACGAAGAGGGATTCCTGTGGATCGAGGGTAGGGAGTCGGACATGATCAACCGGGGCGGGCTGAAGGTGTTCCCTGCCGAGGTGGAAGAGGTGCTTCTGCTGTCGGAGTCGGTGTCCGACGTCGCCGTTGTGGGAGTGCCCGACCACCGGTTGGGAGAGGTGCCCCATGCCTTCGTGGTACCTGTTGATGCCGGCACCGCCCCCGATCCCGGCGACCTGGAGGAGCTGTGCCGCCAGCACTTGGCCCCCTACAAGGTTCCGGTGGCCTTCGAGACCCTCGAGACATTGCCCCGAAGCGAGGTGGGCAAGGTGCTGCGCCGAGTGCTGGTCGACCAGGCCACCGCTACCTGAGCCAACCCATGAGCGTGTTCGACCTGCTGCCCATCGATCGAGACACCGCCGTCGACGAGGCCGAGAAGATCGTGGACGAGTGGGTGGCCCAAACGGTGCCTGCCGTATGGCAAGAGGCGGCCCGCACCGGCGGCCGAGCCGCCCTGCACAAGGTCCGCACTCCGGCCGACTACGACGCCTGGTACCCGCAGTACGCCCGCAGCGGTTTGGTGGCCCCCACCTGGCCCCGCCAATTCGGCGGCCTCGGGGTGGGCAATCGGGTATCCCGGGCCATCGAGGCCCGGTTGGCCCCCTACAATCTGGTGCGCCGCAACCAGCTGGGCCTCACCCTGGCCGGCCCCACCATCTTGACCTTCGGCACCGACGAGCAGAAGGCCCGGCTCATCCCGCCCATCGTCACCGCCGAGCAGATCTGGTGCCAGTTCTTCAGCGAGCCCGGCGCCGGGTCCGATCTGGCCTCGCTGGCCACCCGGGCGGTGCGCGACGGCGACGAGTGGGTGCTCACCGGCCAGAAGGTGTGGTCCACTCAGGCAATGGTCGCCGACTACGCCATCTGCCTGGCCCGCACCGACCCCGACGCCCCCAAGCGAGCCGGCATCACCTACTTCCTGTTGAACATGCGCCAGCCCGGCCTCGACGTGCGCCCGCTGCGCACCATCAGCGGTGAGGAGGACTTCGCCGAGACGTTCATCGACGGCGCCCGGGTGCCCGACCGCGACGTGCTGGGCGAGGTCAACGACGGCTGGCGGCTGGCCAACGCCACCTTGAGCGGTGAGCGCCTAGCGGTGTCGGGACCGGGGTCGGGCGGCCAGAGCCGGATCGGCTCGGGTACCGAGCGCCTTATCGAGCGGGCTAAGGAATCGGGCCAGTGGAGCGACCGGGTGGTGCGCCAGCGGCTCATGCGACTGTGGACCGACGAGCAGATCGTGCGCTGGACCAACGCCCGGGTGCGCGACACGCTGCGAGCAGGTCGTCCGCCGGGACCGGAGGCGTCGGTGGGCAAGCTCATGTACAGCCAGCTCAACCAGCGGGTGCAGAACACCGGGGTAAACCTGCTGGGATCGCCGGCCATGGCCTGGGAGGAAGGCCACATCGCCGACTACGTGGTGCTCAACTTCTTGCACAGCCGGGCCGAGACCATCGCCGGGGGCACCACCGAGGTGCAGCGCAACATCGTGGGCGAACGGGCCTTGGGCCTGCCCCGCGAACCCGACCCCTACAAGGGCCTCGCCTGGAAAGATGTGCCCCGATGACCGGAGCGAGCCGTGTTCTATGAGGTGATGGGAGCGCTGCTGAATGCGGCGGCTGAGCCGGTGGCCACTCAAAACGCCCAAGGCGATGATGTCGACCGGTTCCATGCCCAGCGGGTCGCCCAGATGCTAGAGCGCATCGGCGGTGCCTGGCCCTATCTGCTCGATGCCCTCTGCCAAGAGAACGAGATCCTGGCCGGTGCCCTGGGGGTCGACGGCGAAGATGGCGACCCCCTGGCCGAGAACCGCCGTCTATTGGAGCTGGCCGAGCAAACCATGGCTACCACCGACAACGCCGATACCCGCCGCCGCCTGCGGGCCGCCCTGGCCGAAGCCGCCCACTTGCAGCGGGCCGCCCTGCGGGCCGGTCGCCAATCCCGCTGAACCCCTTCCCTCTGGTTCCCCCTTAGATCAGAGGGGTACCCTCGTAACATGACTGCGCTCGACTACCGGCTGGTGGACGCCGACAATCACTGCTTCGAGCCCCGAGACTCCTTCACCCGCTATATCGAGCCCGCATTCCGAGATCAGGCCGTACACCAGGAAATCCGCGACGACGGCAAAGAGTGGATCATGATCGGCGAGCAACCGCTCACCTTCCTGCCCGGCCACGATCTGTACGACAACGTGGGCAAGCCCGGCTCGCTCAAAGAGAAGCTGCGCCGCATGAAGAAGACGGGCGAGGCCGAGGAGTTCTCCATCTTCGAGCCGGTGCGCCCCGAGTACCTGGACCGCGACCTGCGCCTCGACGTCATGGACGCCCAGAATGTGGAGGCCTGCCTGATGTTCCCGTCGGTGGGGGTCACCGTGGAGCACTTCATGGCCACCCCCGAGCAGTGCTACGCCAACTTCCACGCCTTCAACCGCTGGCTCCAAGACGACTGGGGATTCGCCTACCAGAACCGCATCTTCGCCCCGCCCATGCTGTCGCTGTGGGACCTCGATGCCGCGGTGGTCGAGCTGGAGTGGGTGCTGAGCGAGGGGGCCAAGGTGATCGCCCTGCGCCCCGGCCCGCAGTACGGTCGCTCGCCGTCCGACCCGTACTTCGACCCGTTCTGGGCCCGGCTCAACGAGGCCGGCGGCTCGGTGGCGTTCCACCTCACCGAGTCGGGATACAACGAGATGGTGTCCCCCTACTGGGGCTACGAACCCAACCCGTCGAACTTCACCATGTCAGCCTGGCAGTGGACCAACTGCTACGGCGACCGCCCCATCATGGAGACGCTGTCGGCCCTGGTGTTCGAGAACTTCTTCGGCCGGTTCCCCAACATCACCGCGGTGTCGGTGGAGAACGGCGCCGAATGGGCTCCGTACCTGGTGCGGCTCATGAACAAGATGCGGGGCATGGGCCGCAACGGCCCCTGGATCGGTGGCCGTCTCCCGGCCCGGCCCCCCGAGATCTTCGCCCAGCACGTGCTGGTCACTCCTTATCCCGAAGACGACGTGGCCGCCATCGTGCGGGACATGGGTGCCGACTCCATCGTGCTCGGCTCCGACTGGCCCCACGCCGAGGGCCTGCCCCAGCCCGCCGATTTCATCGACCAACTGGAAACCCTCCCCGCCGAAGACCAGCGCAAGATCATGCGCGACAACGGCCTCCGCTTGGTGAGCTGACGCCACCGAGCACTTTCCGTTCTTTTTCTTCCCTGTCTTCACTGTTTTCACTGTTTTCTTTTTCTTCCCCGTTCCTACAGCAGAATGCCCGAAGACTTGACGCATGGTGTATATTCACATTGTGCGGCGTATACAGCTATACATGGATGACGATCTAGACCACGCCCTCACTGCGGAGGCAGCGCGATCCGGACGGACCCGCTCCGAACTGGTCAGGATGGCCGTGCGCCAGTCCCTAGGACACACACTCACCGTGGATCCTGATCCAATCGACGCTTTGATCGGGTCAGTGGACATTGACCCCATCGACGACATCGACGCGGCCATTTATCTCCAGTGAGGTTCGCAGACACTTCATTCTGGGTTGGTTTGCTGCTTCCCCGCGACCGACGCCACCCGGATGCCACCGCGCTATGGACCAGGGACAGCGAGCCTGTTCGCACCTCCAACCTGGTGCTCGGTGAGACGTGGACTTTGCTGAGGTACCGGGCCGATCACCACACGGCTGTTCGATTCCTGGACACCATCAACCAATCAGGCCGTGTTTCCCGAGCCCCGATAGATGGACACATCGACGAGCGTGCATGGGAATGGCTGCGCCGGCACGATGAGCGGGCCTACTCCTATGTGGACGCGGTCAGCTTCGAGATCATGCGACGGGAGCGGATAACGGAGGCCCTGGCATTCGACGGCGACTTCGCCGCAGCCGGATTCATCGAAGTCCGCCCCTGAGAGCAGGTGCCCCAGCCTCAGGAGTCCTTGGGCGTCGGGGTGTAGTTCTCGAGTTCGGGGATGATCTCTTTGCCCAGGAGCTCGATTGTGCGCATGATCGACTCGTGGGAGTGGTAGCCGAACTGCACGTAGCAGATGAGCTGGTCAACGCCGATGTCGGCGTAGTGCTTCATCTTCTCGTAGCAGGTGTCCACATCGCCCACCACGATCATGTCGGCCTCGTCGAAGTGGTGGATGAGATCGTCGATCCCCTCCTCCATGAGCGGCTTGAGCAGCGGGAAGGTGGCATCCCGCTCTTCCTGTGACAGCTCGGGCAGCTCCCAATCGAGGGTGAACTGGGCCAGGTTGGAGTACCACCACTCCACTGACTTCCACACCTCGTTGTCCAGCACCTGCTGGGGCGTGTCGGCGCAGTGCACCAAGGTGTAGGCCGCGGTGGCGTTGGTGGTCACGTCGGTGATGGGCTCGGGGTTCTCGGCCGCGGCCCGGTAGTTGCGGATGTGGCGGGCCATGGCCTCTAACGGCTGCATGATGGAGAACGACAGCATGCCCATGCCCGCCTTGCCGGCCACGGCGGCGGAATTCTCCGAGGCGCACGCCATCCATGCCGGCGGGTGGGGGTACTGCATCGGCTTGGGGGTGACCATGCGCTTGGGGAACTTGAACTGGGGCGAGTCGTACTCGAAATACTCCTCGCGCCACATGCCGCACACGATCTCGATGGCCTCCCGCCAGTCGTCCCGGGAGCGCTCCCGGTCGACGCCGAAGGCGATCTGCTCCATCGGGGTGGACCGGCCGGTGCCCCACACCGCCCGGCCGTTGGACAAGATGTCCACGGTGGCCACTTTCTCGGCGATCCGCTGCGGCGGTATGAAACCGAACGGGGTGAGGGTCACGCCGAACCCCATCTTGATGTTCTCGGTCACCATCGACAGGGCGCCGAGCAGCACCTCAGAAGCCGGGCAGTGCGAGCGTCCCTCTCGGAAGTGGTGCTCCACGGCCCAGATGGTGTTGAACCCGAAGGTGTCGGCCAACTTGATCTGCTCGACGGCGTCCTTGTAGGCCTTCTGCTCCCGCTCCCTTTGACCCCAGGGATGGGGCTTTCCCCACGGCTTGGGCGCATCCACCTCGTACAGCAAGTCCAACTTCATGGCGGTGACGTTACCGACCGGCCTGCGATCAGCGCACTTTGGAGCCGGACCCCGGGCCGACCTCAGCGTCGGCATGGGCGGCTAGGCGGAAACCCATATTCCCGGTAGTGGACGAGGGCTCGTTGGCATGGCGGGCGGCCACCCGATAGCGGTTGCAGTAGGAGTCGTGGCACAGATACGACCCGCCCCGGATGGCCCTGATCCGGCCCTGGGATGGCCCAATCGGATCGATCAAAGGCCGCTCCGGCGGGAATCGATTCTCAAACCAATCGGCGCACCACTCCCACACGTTGCCCGAGCAGTTGTACAAGCCGAACCCATTGGGCTCGTATTCGTCCACCGGCGCGGTGCCCACATAGCCGTCCTCAGCGGTGTTATGGCTGGGAAAGTCACCCTCCCAGATGTTCAGCCGGGGCTGTCCATCGGGGCTCATCTCGTCGCCCCACGGCAACCGGGCCTGGACCAACCCGCCCCGGGCGGCGCGTTCCCACTCAGCCTCGGTGGGCAATCGGGCTCCATACCAGGCGGCGCAGGCCGCGGCGTCGAACCACGAAACATGCACCACCGGGTGGTTGCCGCGATCCTCCACCGCTGACTGGGGCCCCTCCGGCTGATACCAGCACGCTCCCTCCACCTGCCGCCACCATTCGGCGCCCACCACCCCTCGGGTGGGCGGAAAGTCGTCGGGCAACAGCCCCCCGAACACGAACGACCACCCCTCCTGCTCGGCGAGGGTCTTGTGGCCGGTGGCCGTGACGAATGCTGCGAATTCGTCGTTTGTCACCGCGGTGGCGGCGATCTGGTACGGACTCAGCTCCACCTCCCGCACCGGTCCCTCACCGTCGCCCTCGAACCACACCTCCTCGGTGCCCATGAGGAATGACCCTCCGGCCAGCGCAACAAACTCCACATCAGGGTCATACCATGAATCCATGAAGACAACCGGAATCATCTTCGCCGGACTCGATTGCGACGCCGACGCCATCGAGGACTGGAACCGCTGGTACGACCTCGAGCACCTGCCCCCCAATATCGCCTTGACCGATGTGATGCACGGCCGCCGCTACGTGGCCCCGCCCAGCCACCAGGAACTCCGGCCCGACGGCTGCGATGAGGCATTCTCCGATGGGCGTAGCGCCTTTCTCACCATCTACTGGCTGTGCGGCGACGTCGATGGGGTGATGGCCACAATGACCGACTACCGGGAGGTGCTGGTGGAGGCCGACCGGATGTTCCCCGACGAGAAGAAGATCGTGCGGCTGGGAGACGCCTTGGCCCTCGACTGGGCGGTGGCCGACCCGGCGCTGAAAGCCGACCCCGGCGACATCCCCCACATCTCCCACACCGACATCCATGTAGTGCTGCGCCGGGGTCTGGGCGATCAACACTGGCATCACGCCATCTACGCCCCCGCGGCGGTGGCCGTCGACGGCGTGCACGCGGTGGTGTCGTTCACCTCCCGGTTTGCCCCCGACACCGCCATCGACCTGCACATGATCGAAGGCGACCCCGCCGAGGTGGTCCCCGCTCTGCGGGCCGCCACTCCCTCCAGGCCCGCGACTACCGAAGTCGGCATGGACGGGCCGTTCCAGCTCATCGAGCCGCTGCGCTACCCGTGGGCCGAGCAGATCCGCGGGTCATGGATGCCCCAAACGGTCGCCTGAGCGACCCGGCATCGCTGCGCCGGGCCAAGCGGCGGGCCACCGGCCTGCTGCTGGCCGCCGCCGCCCTGTTCGTGGTGATGCAGCTGCTCACCGACGGCGACGGCTGGGCCGGCTACGTGGAGGCGGCTGCCGAGGCAGCCATGATCGGCGGTTTGGCCGACTGGTTCGCGGTGACCGCCCTGTTCAAACACCCGCTGGGGATCCCCATACCCCACACCGCCATCATCCCCCGGCGCAAAGACGCCATCGGCGCCAGCCTGGGTGAGTTCGTGCAGGACAACTTCTTCGACCCCGACGACCTGGCTCATTGGGTGGCCGATCGGGCTCCCGCCGAGGCCCTGGGGCGATGGCTGGCTGCTGAGGGGGATGCCGGGCTGGTTTCAGGACCCGCCCTGGGCCGGCTGCTGGAGTCGATGGTGGACGGCGGGCACCACCGCTCGATGGTGGATGCCGCCGTCGAGCGGGCCGACCGCTTCTTGGTGGACAACTACGAGGTGCTCAGAGACCGCATCGTGGAAGAAGCCCCCGTCTACACCCCCAAAGTGCTCGACCACCACATCTTCACCCGCCTCCACCGGGGAGTGCGGGGAGTGCTAGCCGACATGGCCGACAACCCCGATCATGAACTGCGCTTGCGCATCGACGCCGGACTGCGAAGCTACGCCCAACGCCTCCAAACCAACCAGCGGTTGGCTACCCGGGTGGAGGCAGTTCTGGCCCGGGCCGGTGAGTCATTACAAGGCGACACCGCCCTCCAAAGCCGGGTGGATCGTTGGCTGGTTTCCGCAGTGGGCCTGCTGGCCCGCCATGCCCAAGCCGAGGTGGCCAACGTAATCGGCAGCACCGTGGCCCGCTGGGATGCCGACGACACCAGCGACCGCATCGAGCGTCGAGTGGGCCGCGACCTCCAATTCATCCGCATCAATGGCACCCTCATAGGCGCCCTCGCCGGCTTAGCCATCCACGGGGTGGGACAGCTGCTCTAGCCGCTAAAGCGAGCCCTTAGTTCGTGCTTCAACACTTTGCCGGTGGCATTGCGAGGCAGCGAGCTAACGATCTCAATCTGCTCGGGAATCTTCTGCGGCATAACACCCGACGCCCGGAAGTAGTCCCCCACCTCAGCCAAAGTCATTCCATCAGCTCCAGCGGACAACTCCACCACTGCGCACACTCGCTCTCCCCGCTCCTCGTCCGGCAGGCCGATCACTCCGGCGTCGAGCACCTTCGGGTGGGCGAAGAGCAGGTCTTCGATCTCGGTGGCCGAGATGTTCTCCCCCTTGCGGATGATGATGTCCTTCACCCGGCCGGTGAGGATCACATATCCGTCAGCGTCTAGAAAACCCACATCGCCGGTATGGAACCAGTCCCCTTCGAACGAGGCGGCGGTCAGCGCATCGTCCATGTAGCCCCGGCACACCATCGGTCCCCGGATCCACAGCTCCCCTTCCACGCCAGCTTCGGCCGGATCGCCGTCGAAGCCCACCACCTTGATCTCCGCTCCGGCCAGCGGTCGGCCCTCCGTATCCGCCAGTTTCTCGTCGGGATCGTCGGGGGTGTTCTGGGCGATGATCGGCGCTTCGGTCATCCCCCACGCGTGACCACACCCCCGCCCGCCCATCTCAGCCATCACCTCATAGTGCTGGGACGCGGGCATGGGCGCGCCACCCCCGGAGCAGAGCCGAAGCTGAGGCAGGATCGGCTCACCAGGCTGTTTGCGCTGCTCGGCCAGAAACGCCATGAAGAATGCCGGGCCGCCACCCACCAACGTCACACCGTGGCGGGCGAACAGCTCGGTGGTCTCGGTCGGGTCGAATGCCTCGGCGATCACCAGTGTGCATCCCGAGCTCAGCGACACCGACAGGTTGGACACCCCGCCGATATGGGCAAAGGGGAAGGCAAGGCCGAACTGATCATCCGCTGTGACATGCTGGCGCTCCACCATGGCGATGCCCGATGCCATAACCGACGAGTCGCAATGGCGGGCCCCCTTGGGGTTCGATGTGGTCCCCGAGGTGTAGTACACCCACCGGATCTCTTCGGGATCCGCGGGACCAGGAATGTCGTCCAACACCGACACATCCCCCTCAGGCAGCTCACCGTCGCACACCACCACGTCCAGCCCGTCGACTTCGGCGGCAATCCCCTCCGCCATGGCCTGATAGTCGAACCCCCGCCACACCGATGGCACCAAGAACAGCCGGGCCCCCGTCTGACGAATACAGAACCCCACCTCCCGCTCTCGGTACACCGGAATAATCGGGTTCTGCACCGCCCCCAAACGAGCCAGCGCCGCCTGCAACACCAAGGTGGACGGCCAAGTAGGCAACTGCCAAGAAACCGAAGTCCCCGGCCCCACCCCCAACTCAACCAACCCCGCCGCCGCCCGCAACGCCGCATCCCGATACTCCCGAAACGACAGCTCCCCACCCCGATCATCAATGATCATCAGAGCATCCGGCGTCAACTCCGCCCGCCGCTCCACCATCCCCCAAAACGTCCCGCCGGTGAGCATCCGACAACAATATGGCTATGACATCCCTGTCCGTCACACTGCCGTCGTTCGGCCCCATCTTCAGAGACAACAACTTCCACCAAATTGCCGACCTCGCCAAGATGGCCGAGCAAGCTGGCGTCGACCGCATCATGTTGACCGACCACGTGGTCATGGGCGCCCACACGGACAAGTACCCCTACGGTCCCTTCCCCTTTCCCCCTGATACTGCTTGGCTCGAACCGCTGGCCTCGATCGCCCACATGGCTGCGGTCACCGAACGTGTTCGATTCAGTACCAAGATCCTGATCGCTCCCCTTCGGCCTGCTGCGGTGCTGGCCAAGACGCTGGCCACCATGGACGTGCTTTCGCGGGGCCGCATGGAGGTGGGCATGGGGACGGGATGGCAGCGCGAGGAATATGAAGCTGCCGGCATCCCCTGGGGCGAGCGGGGCAGGCGGCTCACCGACACAATCGCGGCCTGCAAAGCGCTGTGGCGGGACTCTCCGGCCTCGTTCCACTCAGCCACCGTCAACTTCGACGACATCTGGTGCGAGCCCAAGCCGTCCCAGCCGGGCGGGATCCCGATTTGGGTGGCCGGTGCGCTCCACTCCAACAACCTGGCCCGTCTCGTGGAGCACGCCGACGGCTGGATCCCGCCCCCCTACGGCAACCTCGAAGAAGTGGCCGATGGAGTGAGCACGCTCCGCGACGCTCTCACCGCCGCTGGCCGGACTGTCGACGGCTTCGGCGTCCAAGGCGATATCGACGCGGTGCCCGGCGATGACGGCCGCCCCTCCATCAAAGCCAGCATGGGTGCAGCCACTCAGTGGGCAGAAGCGGGCGCAACCACCATTAACGTGGTGATGTCGTTGTTCTGCTGGCGTATGGACCGAGCCCAAACCTGGTTCGACGACTTGGCCGAGAGTTGGACTGAGCTCGATCTGGGCTGATCCAGCCGAATCAGATCAGGGTATGTAGCCGTCGGCTCGGAATCGCTCGACGGCTTCGGCGGGACGGCCAGCAATCACGCCCTGTACCGGCAAGTCGATGAGCTCGGCGTAGTAGTCGGGATCCTCTTGCCAATCCTCGTTAGGCCAAACCCACACGGCCAGTCCCTCGTCGGCGGCTTTGCCCAGCAGATCGGGAGTCAACACGTCGAGGCCGCTAAAGGTGGGCGGCACTTGCAAGATCAGGTCGTTTGAGTGCAGCGGTACCGACGCAAACGCCCACGCCGGCAGAGCATCCTGGCCAGGGCTGGTAATGACCTCGGGCGCCAGCTCCCGGAATCCAACCAGGGCCTCGTCCCTGAAGGACACCACCACAACCGAGTCAGTGCGGCCCAACTCCTCAATGTCGGCAGCCAGCACCGCAGCCATCTCCAGGATGAAGTCGATGTCGTCCTCGCCGTCATCGCCCGCGGGGGTCTTGATCTCCACATCCAGCACGTGCTCGGGGAAGGCTTGCGCCACCGCTCGGAACGTCTCCACCCGGAAGTCGTCGGGGCCGTAGCCCGGGGGCGGGGCAACGTCGCCGGTGCGGATGCCCCGGTAGGAGTAGGCGTCGGGGCCAAGGTCGTGGCTGGGCCATTCCTCCGACCACCAGTAGGCGTTGTCCAGCGCTTGAAGCTCCTCATAGGTCATATCCCGCACTCGCCCGGTGGCGTCGGTGGTGCGGTCGACCGTGTCGTCGTGATGCACCACCAGTACTCGATCGGCAGTCATCTGCAAGTCCATCTCCAGCACGTCCACACCGGCATAGGCCGCCTGGGAGAAGGCGTACATGGTGGAGTGAGGCCACGAGCGGTCGCCTCCGGCGTGGGCGATCACCAACGGCCGCCCCAGCGCCAACAACTCCAGCACCGTGCTGGCCGCCGGGGTCGGGACCGGCGGCAGCACCACAGCTTCGTCTTCGACCTCCTGGGCGTCGTCGGCAACCGGCGTCGGTTCGCTGGCTGGCTGCTCTGGCGGGGCAGTGGCCACCGGCGTTGCTGGGCTCGGCTCCGCACCAGCGGTGGCGGTCACCACCGCCTCAGGGGTCGGGGCTGGAGTGGCGGTTGGTGCTGTCTCTGTAGGGGAAGAAACCGGAGCAACGGTAGCGGTCGGTTCGGAATCGTCTGCGTCACCGCACGCGACCAAGATTGCTCCCAGCATCGACACAGCGAGCACAAGCGGCAGGGTCTTCACCATCCCCGGCAATCGACGCACGCGTAAATCCTAGGCTTTTCCTTGGTCAATCGCCCCGGCTGGCGATCCGCTAGTACTGAGGCCCGGCAACCAGCCCGTCGCGCATGAAGCCGGTGACCTCGGTGCGGGTGGCGCAGCAGTGGCCGGTTTCGTTCATGCTCATCAGCACCCGTCGATCATCTTCAACCCACACCCGGCAGATGCCGGAGTAGGCCACCTGCATGTGGATCCTCTCCGATGCCATTACCACCTCGGACACCACCCGGTTGATCACCCCGCCGTGGCAGGCCACCGCAATGTGCTGGCCGGGTTGGGCTTCGCACAGCCGCTCGAAGGCGGCCATCACCCGCTTGTGGAACTCCTCGGGGGTGTCCCAGCCGATGGCGGCGTAGTCCTGGGCCCGAATGGCCTCGAAATATTCGCCGCCCTCTGTGGCCAGCAGTTCGGTGGGGAGGTACACCTTGGAGTTGCGATCGATCTCAGTGAAGTCCTCTTCGAGCTCGATTTCCATGCCCAATCGGGCGGCCAGTGGCTCGATGGTCTCGACAGCCCGGCGTTTGGTGCTGGAGATGATGTGGTCGATGGGCTCGTGCTCCAGCCAATCGGCCAATCGCTCAGACTGCCACTTGCCCAATTCGCTGAGCCCGGGATCGGCCACCTCGTCGGTGTTCCACTCCCGCTGGGGCTGCCCGTGGCGGATGAAGACGATCTGCACCGCTACAGCCTACGCTGCGCAGATGAGCAACAAAGAAGCCGATCGTGTCGCCTGGAAGAACATCATGCTGTTCGATCCCCCCGACAGCAACGACCCCTATATCCAGTTCACCAAACGCGTCTTTACCGACATGTGGTCTCGCCCTCGCCTGGGCAGAAAGGAGCGGCGGCTGACCACGTTGACCTGCATCATCGCCAGCGGAAACGCCGCCATCCTGCCCTTCCACATGAAGCCGGCCTTGGAATCAGGTGACCTGACTCCCGACGAGTTGCTGGAGTGGGTGGTCCACGTCGCCCACTACGCCGGCTGGCCCGCCAGCGCCCAGGCATACACCACCCTGCGCACTGTGGCCGCCGAACTCGGATTGGAGTTTGAAGACGACGACTGAACAGCCGACGGCTCTATTCCAAAGCCACCTCGTTGCACAAGGAGGGCGCTCGGGCCGGATTGAACACCCGCGGCCGCTGGGCAGTCTCGGTGCCCGACCGGTCGGTGTTCAGATAGGCCTCGATGGCGTTGGCCGTGGCCTTGGCCGCCACGCGGATGTACTCGTCGGTGGCGAAGAGAGCGGCCTCTGAACGGTTCGCCAGGTAGCCGTACTCAACCAGAACCGCGGGAACGGCCGGTGCACTGATCATCCCGTAGGCGTCGCGACCCCGGGTCGAAAGCACCCGCAGCACCCCGGCGTCGGCCACTCGGCTCCACGCGACGTTTTCGAAGCCCGACAGGGCCTCGGTGATCTCCTGATAGAGCAGCCCACCGAGACGAGCGGAATCGGCTCGGGGCTGCTGCGCCGACACCGACTGCACGTACACCTCGGTGCCCGGTCTGTTCCCGGTGCGGTAGGCGGGCGCATTGTGGTGGATGGACACCAGGGCTTCGGCTCCCAGGGTGTCGGCGAAGGCGGCGCGGACCGACAGCGGCGACCCGTAGTGGCCGGTTCGGGTACTGGCGGCCGATATGCCCCGGCTGGCAAGTTCGTCCAGAACCGCGTAGCTGAGGGTCAGGTTCAGGTCGCGCTCGACCAAGCCGTTGGGACCCACTGCACCGATGTCATAGGAGCCCCCATGGCCGGGGTCGATGACGACTCGAACTCCTTGGAGGGGAATTCCAGTGCTCACTGTCGAGAAGTTGCCGCACGGCGTCGCAACCACGAATGCCCCATCGTTGATCCCCAGCACTGCGACCGACACGCCGGTCGGGGTGATGAGCCCCGCGGGCGGATCCCCACCAAAGTCCTCGGGCCGCACCATTGGATCGAGGTCGAGGGTCAGAAATGGCTCAGAGTCGGCTTGGCCGGGACACCCCTCGGGAGTGATGTGGGTGTCGATCTCGAAGTCGAACCGGCAGCGGTAGGTGTTGAGCAGCGATTCCTGCACCGCGATCAGCCGGTCGCGCACCTCAATGTCTTCGAGCGTGGGGATGCCCTCAAACTCCGCAGACTGGGAAAACCCCTGCGATGGCAGGCCATCGGTGCATCCGCCGGGCACCGCCAAGATGTCGATGCCGAATTGGCAGCGATAGATGTTGAGCAGCGTTTCCTGGGCGGCAATCAGGTTGTCGCGCACCGCGATGTCGTCGCGGGTGAACCCGGTGCTCGAGACGTCTTGTGCGCTCGCTCCGGAAATGCCGAGCGCCAGCACGAGCAGGCTCGCCGCGACCACCCCGCAGGCGCGGGCCGCGGCGAGGGCGAATCGTCCGGGAGCAGTCACCGCGAGAACGTATAAACCACCCCCGAGCACCCGCCAATCCAGATCGAATCCGCTAGGGAGCTCAGCCGACCTCGATCTCCCCCGCGGCGTCGAGGCTCGCCGTTGCCGTTGCCCCCTCGGCGATCTTTCCGCTGAGGACGGACTCGGCGAGGCGGTCGGCCAGGTCCCGTTGGATCACCCGTTTGAGCGGGCGGGCACCGTAGGCCGGGTCGTAGCCGTCGGCGGCCAGCTTGGCCCGAACTTCGTCTGCAACCACGAGGTGGATACGGCGGTCAGACAGGCGTTCCGCCAGGCGGTCGATCTGGAGGTCGACTATCTGGGCGAGGTGCTCGGGTTTGAGCTCGCCGAACGTCACGATGTCGTCGATGCGGTTCACGAACTCGGGGCGGAAGTACTCCTTGGGATCCACGGCCAGGTTCGACGTCATGATCAGCACCGCATTGGTGAAGTCCACTGTGCGCCACTGCCCGTCGGTGAGCCGGCCGTCGTCCAAGAGCTGCAAGAGCACATTGAACACTTCGGGATGGGCCTTCTCGATCTCGTCCAGCAGCACCACCGCATAGGGACGGCGCCGCACCGCTTCGGTGAGCTGGCCGCCATCGTCGAACCCCACATAGCCAGGGGGCGCACCGATGAGGCGAGACACGCTGTGGCGCTCCATGTACTCCGACATGTCGATGCGGACCATGGCCCGCTCGTCGTCGAACAAGAAGTCGGCCAGCGTGCGGGCCAGTTCGGTCTTGCCCACTCCGGTGGGGCCGATGAACAGGAATGAGCCAATGGGCCGATTCGGGTCGGACAGCCCGGCCCGGCTGCGGCGGATGGCCGAGGCCACCAGGTGCACCGGCTCGGTTTGACCGATCACCCGCTGGCTCAACACCGATTCCAGGCGCAGCAGCTTGTCGGTCTCCCCCTCCATCAGGCGGGTCACGGGCACGCCGGTCCAGCGGGACACCACGGCGGCAACGTCGTCGGGGTCCACCTCTTCCTTCAGCATCTGCCGGTCGGTTTGAAGTTCCACCAGCCGCTGGTCGGCCTCGGAGATCTGGCGTTCCAGCTCCGGCAGCTTGCCGAAGCGGATCTCCGCGGCCCGCTCCAGGTCGGCTTCTCGATCGAGGGTGGTACTCAGGGCGTCGTGTTCTTCCTTCAGCGTTCTGATCTGGCCGATGGCTTCCTTCTCCGACTGCCAGTGGGCTTGCATCCCGGCCAGCTCTTCCCGCAGGTTGGCCAGCTCCTCTTCGAGAGTCTCGAGGCGCTCGGCTGACGCGGCATCAGATTCCTTGGCCAGGGCTACCTGCTCGATCTCCAATTGGCGGATGCGGCGGTCCACCACGTCGATCTCGGTGGGCATGGAGTCGATCTCGATGCGGAGCATGGAGGCGGCCTCGTCCACCAAGTCGATGGCCTTGTCGGGCAGAAATCGCCCGGTCACGTATCGGTCCGAAAGCACCGCCGCCGACACCAAGGCCGCGTCTTGGATGCGAACCCCGTGGTGGACCTCATAGCGCTCTTTGAGCCCCCGCAAAATGGCAATGGCGTCCTCCACCGACGGCTCGCCCACGTACACCTGTTGGAAGCGGCGTTCTAGGGCGGCGTCCTTTTCGATGTGGGTGCGGAACTCGTCCAGCGTGGTGGCGCCGATCATGCGAAGCTCCCCGCGGGCCAGCATGGGCTTGATCATGTTGCCGGCATCCATGGCCCCCTCGGCCGCGCCCGCGCCCACAATGGTGTGCAACTCGTCCATGAAGGTGATCACCTCGCCATCGGCATCGGTGATCTCCTTCAGCACTGCCTTGAGCCGCTCTTCGAACTCGCCCCGGTACTTGGCCCCGGCCACCATGGCCGACATGTCGAGGGCCACCAGCCGCTTGTTCTTCAGCCCTTCGGGTACATCCCCGTCGGCGATGCGCAAGGCCAAGCCCTCCACGATGGCGGTCTTGCCCACGCCGGGCTCGCCGATCAGCACGGGATTGTTCTTGGTGCGGCGGCTCAGCACCTGGATGGTGCGGCGGATCTCCTCGTCCCGGCCGATCACGGGATCGAGCTTGCCGTCACGGGCCAACACGGTGAGATCTCGGCCGTACTTCTCCAACGCTTGATAGGAGTCTTCCGGGGTGGTTGAGGTCACTCGATGAGACCCCCGCACCTCGGCCAGAGCTTCCAGCAGTCGGTGGCGGCCTACCCCCACCCGGTCGGCCATGGCCAGCAGCAGGTGTTCTGTCGACAGGTATTCGTCGTCCAGTTCGATGCGGGCGACGTCGGCGGTCTCGATGGTCTTCACCAGCTCCCGTGCGGGGCTGATCTCGGCACCATAGGCCGACGGCAGTCGATCGAGCTCGGCCTCCAGCTGCGTCCGCAGCTCGGGCAGCGCCACGCCGGTGCGCTGCAACACCGGCAGCACCACCCCGTCGGTTTGGCCGATCAACGCCAGCAACAAGTGGTCGGGGGTTACTTCTGGATGGCTCTTCGATTGGGCTGCGGTGGTGGCGTCGTTGAATGCCTCCCTGGTCTTCAGGGTCCACCGGTTGGGGTCAAGCATCGGCATGCACCTCTTCTCAAATCACTACTTCCTCTATGGTTAACCGGCACAAGTTGAGGGTATTCCACTCAATTTTCCTTCTTGTGGGTCGCCATGCCTAATGACGCCAGCCCGGCCGCCCCGCAAACGATGGCCAAAACGGTGAAAAACAGGTCGTAGTCGTCCAAATCGCCTCCCAGCATGGCCACCCCGGCGGCCACTCCCACCGCACCTCCGATGCGGATGACGGTTTGGACAGTGCCCGCGGCCAGCCCCAGCTGGCCAGGGGGCACACCGAAGGCGATGGCGCTGTTGACCCCGGGGAAAGCGGTGCCCACTCCGAATCCCATCAACAGCGCAGCCGGGAACCACACTGCCGCCCACTCCCTCTCCGCACCGGCGAACACCGCCACCCACAGGCAGCCCAAGGCAATGCAGCCGGCCGCGGGAACCATCACCACTCGGTGGCCGAACCGCTCCATGATCCGGCCGGTGGCGTAGCCCACCGTGCTGGAAGCCGCAGTGAGCGGAGTGAGCAACAGTCCGGCTTCCAGGGTGCTGTACTCCCATGGCCCCCTGAGGAATTGCACCAGTGCCAGGAAGATGCCGAAGAACGCCACCCCCACCAGCACCGCCACCACCGCGGTGGACGCGAACACTCGGCTTCGGAACAAAGCGAGATCGATAACCGGCGAGGGGTGCCGACCGCAGCGAACCAGGAATGCCGCCATTCCCACTACGGCCGCCGCGAACGCCCCGATTACCCGGGGATCGTCCGATCCCCACTCGTTGAACTGCACTATGCCCAGCACCAGGGCGGCCGTGCTGAGCCCAGCCAAAACCACCCCGACCATGTCGGGCAGTTCGGCGTCCTCGTCCGCCGTCGATTCGGAGATCAGGCTTCGGCGGGCTAGCACCGCCACCCCCACCGGAGCGACCAGGAAGAACCCGGCCCGCCAGGAGGCGAATTCGATGGCCAACGCCCCCAGCGTGGGCGCGAGAGAGGCAACCACTCCAGCCACGGTCGACCATACGCCCACCGCGACGGCCCGGCGCTGAGGTCCGAGGGTGGACATCACCAGGGCCAAACCGGAGGTGATGAGGCTGGAACCGCCGAAGGCCTGGTAGCACCGGGCCGCGATCATGGCCGGCACATTGGGCGCCAGCCCCACCGCGGCTGAGCCGGTCACGAATATGGCGATGGCCCAAAGGAACACCCGTCGGTGGCCGATGCGGTCGGCCAGTCGCCCCGCCGGAATAAGCAGGGCCGCCACCATGATGTTGTAGCCGCTTATCACCCACGACACCTGGGTCGCCGGAGTGTCGCTGAAGGTGTCGATGATCTCCGGATAGGCCACGAACATCAGGGTCACGTCCAGGGAGCTGGCCGCCGAAGCCAGCGACACCAGCCACAACGCCTTCCACTCCCGGCTCACGGTTTCGACCCGGCCATTCGATTGCCACTGGGCAATCTGTTGGTGTCGCTGGGCCGCCCCACGACTCCCGACGGTACTCTCAGGCTATGGACTCAACGCCGGTCATCATCGAAGTCGCCCTCAACGGCACCACCACCCGCGAGCGCAACCCCCACGTGCCCATCAGCCGGGAGGAGCTCATCGAGGAGGGCTTGGCCTGCATCGAGGCCGGGGCGACCATCGTCCACTGCCACATCGCCAATATGCGGGTGCCGGCGGCCGAGGCCGCCGCTGAATACCGGGCCACCTTCGAGCCGTGGGTAGCCGCAGACCCCGACGTGCTGGTGCTGCCCACGCTGGGATGGGGCCAAGACATGACCGAAAAACTCGGCCATCTGGAGCTTCTGGCCGAGGGCGGCTTGCAGCGGCTGGGTTTCATCGACCCCGGCACCATGATCTTGGGCAAGGCCGGGGCCAACGGTCTCCCCGATCCCAACAGCCATGTGTACATCAACACATACGCCGACATGGAGGTGGCCATCGAGCAGTGCAACCGGCTGGGCCTGGGCATGCACTTCGCCATCTTCGAGCCCGGCTTCCTCCGCAATGTGCTCTCCTACTGGCGGTACGGCCAGCTCACCCCTGGCTCCTTCGTGAAGTTCTACCTGGGTGGCCCCGGCGGTTACTTCGCCATCGGCGACAGCGTGAGTTTCGGGCTGCCCCCCACCGAGAAGGCACTGGACGCCTATCTGGAAATGTTGGCGCTGGTCGACTGCGATCTGCCCTGGTTCGCCGCGGTGGTGGGCGGCGACCTCATCGAGTCCCCGATCCCCCAGTTAACCCTGGAGCGGGGCGGCCACCTCCGCGTGGGCCACGAGGACTACGCCGGCAACCGACCCCGTCCCAACCACGAGCTAGTAGCCGAAGTCGCGGCCCTAGCCGCCGACATGGGCCGCCCCGTGGCCACCGCCACCCAGGCCGTCGAGATCCTCGGCCTCCCCACCCGCCAACCCGCCGTGGTCTAAAGCCCCGCGGCGGGTTCCCTTGGTTTGGCGTTGGCTTCTAGGGTTTGGGGCATGGCCAGCGAATACCTTGACCGGGCCCGGGAGCTGCGCTCGCTGATCAACGAGAACGCGGCGAAGAGCGACGGGCTGCCGATTCCCCAGGAGACGGTCAATGCCCTCGTGGACGCCGAGCTGCACAAGGTGATGGTGCCTGACGCGGTAGGCGGGATCGAGATTCCTGTCAACGAGTGCATCGACATTTGGACTGAGATCTCTCGGGCCGATGGGTCGGTGGGCTGGTGTCTGATGGCCAGCTGTGCAGCCACGGCCTATTTCGCGGCCTGGTGCCCCGATGAGCACATCGAGCGGATGTTCTCCGACGGGGTGCCCATGTCAGCGGGCCAGTTCGCCCCCAACGGCACCGCCATCCCCGATGGCGACGGCTTCCGCCTCAATGGCCGCTACTCGTTCGGCAGCGGCATCAACCACGCCCAGTGGGCTGGGGCCGGGGTGTTCACCGAGGAGCCCGAGGGCGTCGACCCCCGTTTCCTGTTCGCCATCTACCCGGTGGAGAAGGCTCAGATCACCGGCAACTGGGACGTGATGGGCCTCCAGGCCACCGCCAGCTACGACTACACCCTCGAAGACGTGTACGTACCGGCCACCTCCACCTTCGACATGTTCGACATCACTGTGTACCGGGGCGGCCCCCTCTACCAGCTGGGGGTGATGCCGCTCACCGCTGCCGGCCACGCCGGATTCGCCATCGGAGTGGTGCAGCGGGGGCTCGATGAGCTGCACTCGGTGGCCCGCTCCAAACACCGCATGGGCGACGCCACCCCGTTGGCCCAAAACGACCGCTTCGTCCATGAAATCGGGGAACTGGAGTCCCGCTTCCGGGCGGCCCGCGGCTGGCTCCACGACACCTTTGCCACCGCCGAGAGCAACGTGGTGGAAACCGGCGTGGTCGATCCGATGGACGTAATCCTCACCCGCCAGGCCACCGTGTTCGTCACCCAGGAGGGCGCCGACATCCTGCGCCGGGCGTACCTTTTGGCCGGCACTGACGCTCTCCGCTCCGGCGGCCTCCAGCGGGCCTTCCGCGACATCCACGCCGGCACCCAACACGTCTTCGCCGGCACCGGCCCCGCCCTAGAACTCGGCCGAGCCCTCCTCGACGCCGCCCCCGACAACCCCCTCGATGCCTAGAAGGACTGAATGCCCATGAGCACGGATCTTTTTGAGCGGTTCAAGGTCATTGATGTGGATACGCATCTGACCGAGCCGCCTGATGTGTGGACGGCGCGGATGCCGGCCAGCTTGCATGACAAGGTGCCCCATATTGAGCGGGTTGACGGGCGGGACACTTGGATGGTGAACGGGGAGTCGCTGGGCTCGCCGGGTTACTACTCCATGGCCGGGTTCGACGGGCTGATGCCGCTGAAGATCCCCGAGACCTACGACGAGATCGCCCCGTCGATGTACGACGCCCAAGCCCGGCTGGAGTTCATGGACAGCCAGGGCATCTGGGCCCAGATCCTGTACCCCAACGTCGGAGGGTTCGGCAACGGCTACTTCCTGCGCCTTGGCGACCGGGAGGTGGTGGCCCAGTGCGTGGCCGCCTACAACGACTTCCTCTGCGACTGGACTTCGGCCGCCCCCGACCGGCTCATTCCCATCACCGCGGTGCCCTTCTGGGACATCGATCTGTCGCTGGCCGAGATCGAACGGTGCGCCGGGCTGGGCCACCGGGCCATCAACTTCTGCAACCAGCCCCAGGACTACGGCCAGCCCCCGCTGGGCCACCAGCACTGGGATCCCATCTGGGCGTTGGCCCAAGATGCGGAATTGGCGGTGAGCTTCCACGTGGGCGGCGGCAACATGGGCACCCTCATGGCCGATGAGGCCGAGATGGGATGGATGACCAACTTCGCCAAGGTCTCGTCGCTCATCTTCTTGGACAACATGCGCTGCATCGCCGATCTCATATTCGGCGGGGTGTGCCACCGGTTCCCGGAACTGCAACTGGTATCGGTGGAGAGCGGGGCGGGGTGGATTCCCCCGGCTCTCGAGGCATTCGACTGGCAATGGCGCAATGGCGGCGTCCATCTCGAGCACCCCGAATACGACTTGCTGCCCAGCGAGTACTTCGAGCGCCAGATCTACGGCTGCTTCTGGTTCGAGCAGGCCGGAGCAGTCAATGCCATCGAACGGTTCCCCAACAACATCCTGTACGAGACCGACTACCCCCACCCCACCTGCCAGCACCCCGGCCCGGCCACCCCGGCCCAGTACCCCCGGGACTACGCGCAGTGGGCCCTCGGCGACTTGAACGACGAGCTCTTGGCCAAGGTCCTCCATGACAACGCCGCCCGGGTGTACCGCCTGGACTGACTCATCCGATAAGCACGCCGGTACGCTGACCCGATGGCTCTCGTAGTTCCAGCGGCAACTGTCACCGACGCCTGCGGCCCCGATCCGGGGTTCTTCTGCGAGCTGGTCTTCGACAACACCGAGAACGAGCGGCTGGCCGAGATCATCGGCTGGGTGGTGGAGCGTCCCCTGAGGATCATCCTCATCCTGCTGGTGGCCTGGATCATCAAGAAGATCGTCCACAAGGTGATCGAGCGAGCGGTGGGCCGACTGGTGCGCCAGAGCGAGACCGACACCGAGGAACAGCTCGACAACGCCAACAAGCTGGACTTCGGCGCCCGGGCGGCAAAGGCCATTAACCGCATCCAGGAGCGCCAGGTGCGCAGCTCCCAGCGGATCGAAACCATCGCCGCGGTGATGAAGAGCCTGGCCACCGCACTAATCATGGCCGTGGCTGCGCTCTTGTGTTTGAGCGAACTCAATATTGATCTGGCCCCCCTGATTGCCGGCGCCGGTATCGCCGGTTTGGCGGTGGGCTTCGGGGCTCAGTCGCTGGTAAGGGACTTCTTGGCCGGAATGTTCATCCTCATAGAGGACCAATTCGGCGTGGGCGACGTGGTGGACGTGGGTGACACCTCCGGCACCATCGAGAAGGTCAGCTTGCGCACGACCACCTTGCGCGACGTGAGTGGCGTGGTGTGGACCGTGCCCAACGGCGAGATCCACCGGACAGCCAACCACTCACAGCTTTGGGCCCGGGCCATCTTGGACATCGGAGTCAGCTACGACACCGACATCGACCAGGCCAGCGAGATCATGAAATCAGTGGCCGACGAACTGTGGCACGAAAACGACCCAGAACTCACCATCCTGGAGGAGCCCTCAGTGTGGGGCGTTCAAGAACTGGGCAACGATGCCGTGGTCATCCGCCTTGTGGTCAAAACCGACCCCAGCGAGCAGTGGGCTGTGGGACGCGTGCTCCGGGCCCGCATCAAGAAGGCCTTCGACGAAGCCGACATCGAGATCCCCTTCCCCCAGCGCACCGTGTGGATCCGCAATGAGAATGACGACGGTTCCGAGCAGCCGCCCACTCCCGGCTCAGTCGGTGGGCGTGAACGACCCGTCGGCACTGGCGATGACGCCCCGCCCGCAGAACTCCCCGGCGACGGCGGCGGACATGACGGCGGGGGCGGCGGAGACGAGTAGCGTTCGGGCGCCGTCGGAGAACTCCCCGATGGCCACCGCCCGCTCAGGGCCTTCCCGGCCCCAGATCACGGTGTAGGACACCACCTCGGCCTGCTCGTTGTCGCCGGTGCGATAGGGCTTGGGCTGGAGCTCAGCAGCCACCGCATCGGTCACGTCGATGTTGGCGAACGGCTGCGCGGGCGGCTCGGTCGACCACACGCTGGCCCCCTGTTTGGTGATCATGCCGCTGATGGAGGTGAGCAGCCCGGTTGAACCGGGATCAGCCCGCAGCACCTGGACCAGCTTCGCTGCTGCCTGGATCACGTAGTTGTTGAGCGGCCCGCCGGCCCAAGTCATTCCCCCGGTGACAGTCAGATCTCGATCGAGGTCGAGGCCCAATTCCAAGACTTGAGTACGCACCGCGATGGGGAAGCAGGAGTAAAGGTCCACGTAATCGGCTTCTGCGGGCGCGACCCCTGTGTGATCGCCGACAGCTCGCCCTGCATGGGCGAAGCCCGGACTGCGATGGAGTTCGGGCCTCTCGGTAACCGGCACCATGTGGTTCGACTCGGCTGCGGCCCAGGGGAAGACCCAGCGATCTCTGGAAATACCCAGAGCCTCAGCGGTACCCGCAGAACAGAAGACAAGCGCCGCGGCCTGGTCCACGTTCCACTGCGAGTTGTGCCACTTGGTGTACGGCCAGGCCAACATCCGATTGCCGTTCTCCGGCGTGGCTATGGCCGAGGCGTCCAGTCCCTCTTGGAACCAGGCGTCGGGATTCGATGCGGCCACTTGGGCAAAGCGGGCCCATAGCCCAGCCACCACGTTGCGGTGCTCGTCGATGGTCTGGCCGTCGGCGAACCGGCGGGCGTTTTCGATCATGGCGTAGTGGTGAGTAGCCATCACCAACCCGGTGTCGATCTCCGCCCGGCTGATGATCATGCCGTGAGGGGTCACGAAATCATCCGGCTCCGCCCCACCCTGGTCGGTGTCGGGGGCATCCACGCCAGTAATCGACGCCCGCAAGCCCCGGTACTTCGCTTCTCCCCCCACCACCGCCACCACGTCGGCCGAACCCGATGCGATGACCGCAGCCGCATCACCCATCACCGCGGTCTGCAAGATGCCCACGTCAGCCAGAAAACTGCGAGCCTGATTCGCCCCCACCGCATCTGCCACCCAGCGAGCCGGATCGGAATACCCCCAAGTCCCCTTGGTAACCCTCACCTGGTCCAACCGCCCAATAAGACCGCCAGCCCCAGCATCATCGGCCGCCGCCACCAGCGCCTCAGCCATCAGCGCCACCGCCTCAACAGCTTTAGAAGGATCCTCAAGCCGCTGCGCCGCCGTCCCCACCCCCACCAGCACCGGAGTTCTCTCGTCAAAGCTCACGCCCGCACCCTAACGGCCAACCTGGCGCCGAGACGATGTACGGTCGGGCTATGGAGCAGTGGGAATTGATCGCTCGGGAATCGATCCGGGACCTGGTGGCCCGGTACAACGCCAACGGCGATTCGGGTCGGTTCGACCAAGTAATGGATCTGTTCGCCCCCGACGCCATCATGCGGACCCCGACGCAGCCCGACAAGTACGGCATCGACGAGATCCGCACCATCTTCACCGGCGCCCAAGACACCCTGTCCCAGATCGGCGGCGGTACCCCCAAGTACATCCGCCACCACACCGCCACCCAGCAGATCGACCTCATCTCACCCACCGAGGCCAAGGGCCGCTGCTACTACCACGTGATCATGGAGCACGGCCTCGACCACTGGGGCCGCTACATCGATTGTTATGGCGTTGTAGACGGCCGCTGGCTGTTCACCGAACGCTCAGTGACCATGGACGGATACATTCCCGATGGCTGGGGCGCCCACAACGCGTCCCGTGGCCAGGACTATTAGGCCTTATACACATATTCCACACTTCACACACCTATTAGGTGTAGTTTGGGATCGTGGACGACCGTACCCGTACCAATATTGAGATCGACGACCGGCTCATCGACGTCGTCATGCGCCGTTACGGGGTGCGCACCAAGACCGAGGCCGTCCATCTCGCCCTTCGCCATTCGGCCGGCCAGCCCCTGACAACCAACGAGATGCTGTCGATGCAAGGAGCGCAGCTCATCGGCGAGATCCCGCCCGATACCGGCCTTCAGCCCATCGATACCGTCGGGTGATCCTCGCCGATACCTCAGCGTGGATGGAGTTCGACCGGGGCACCAACTCCCCGGCCCACCGAAAGCTGGTCGAGCTCATCTCCGAGGGCGGACAGAATGTGGCCGTGACCGAACCGGTACTTATGGAGGTACTGGGAGGGGCCAAAGACACTCAAAGCCACCAGCAGCTCTACAACCTGCTGACATCGGTGTCCTGGGTCTCGGTGGACCATGTGGCCGACTTCGAGGGTGCGGCTCGCATCAACCGGGTTTGCCGAGCCAACGGCGTCACCCCACCGGGATACATCGTCTGCATGATCGCCAACATCGCGCTGCGTACCGGATCAGAGATCTTGACCGCTGATCAGGATTTTCACCGCGTGGCGGAGCTGTTCCCCCTCAAGATCGCCGCGACGTCCTAGCGTTCGGGCTCAGGGTGCCGGGGTGTTGGCGTCGAGCACCGCGCCGGGGTTGGCGCCGGTGAGCGAGCCCTCTACCTGGGTGAGCACGCCGTTGACCGCAGTGGCCCGGTATCCCCCTGCTGGACGCCGCAAGCGAGGAGCGCCCGAGGGCAGGTCGGACACGAACCCATCGGTGTCCCAGGAGAGCTCGTCCAAGTCGAACACCGTCACGTCACCGGCATAGCCAGGCATCAGGCGACCCCGGTCGTTGAACCCCAAGATCTCCGCCTGGCGGCCGGTGATCTCATACACCGCCCGCTCAAGCTCAAGATCGCCTCGCTCGCGTACATGGCGGGTCAACAGCAAGGTGGTGTCGCCCGCCGCGCACATCATCTGCACGTGGGCCCCGGCATCGGAGGCGCTGATCAGACAGCGGTCGTCGGCGATCATCTGGGCTACGGCGTCAATGTTGCTGTTGCTTACCCCCATGGCCACCACGCCGGGCTCCAAGTCGTTCTCCAGAATCCAGTCGGCGAACACATCCGAGGGGTGGCCGCCCCGAGCCTCGGTCAACTCGGCCAGCGAGCGCCCCAACCAGCTCTCGTTCTCAGAGCGGGTCACCGAGGTGAACCGCGCGAAGTCGGGCCGATTGATGGGAAACAGCGACTTCTCGGTGGCGTCCCACTCGTTGCGGGCGATCTCCCGCCAGCCGGGATCGGCCAGCATCTCCTGCCGGGCTTCGCCTGCCACTCCCATGATCTGGTTCCACCCCTTGGGCAGCATCATGAACACCATGGTCTGATCCCAGCTCACGTTGAGGTCCACGGTGCGGGGCGAGGAGATGGGCCACATATCGCAGCCCTCATCCCTGATCGCCTGGGTGAAGGCCATGTATTCCTCGGGGCGATGCGGGGCCATGTCGCTGTGGGAAACCCCGTTCCAGACAGAGGTCACCCCTCGAGGTCCGAGCACACGGGCCATCCTGCGGATGTCGGCTTCGGGATCCTCGCCGGTGAGGTTGGGGATGAACTCCACCACGCCGTGGCCCGCGGCAGCCAGCACGTCGGCCAACGCGCTCAGCTCCCCATCGCAAGCCAGCCGGCTGGGCACCGGGCGGCTGCGGCGGTCCAAGTCGAAGAACGACGTGCTGAAGCCGTAGCAGCCCGCATCCATGGCATCGGCCATCTCGGCGGCCATGGCGGCGATCTCCTCCTCGGTGGCCTCCCGGGTCCAGGCATCATCTCCCATCACGTAGATCCGCAGCATGGAATGGCCGATCAGCGAGGCCATGTTCAGGGCGATGCCGCCCTCGTTCATGGCATCGCGGTATTGGCGCCACGACCCCCATGACCAGGGAATACCCGACTCGAAATCGGCGATAGGCATGTCCTCGATGTAGCAGAACACGTCGATGAGCTCGTCGAGCTGCTCGGCCTTGGCCGGGGCCAGCGACAGCGAGCAGTTGCCGATCAGCGCGGTGGTCACCCCGTGCTGGGGCATGGGGTCGCACCCCCGGTCCCAGAACATGGAGGGGTCCAAGTGGGTGTGGGAGTCGATAAACCCGGGGGATACGTAGCAGCCGCCAGCATCCAGTTCGCTCTCGCCATCGGGGGCCAGACTCGGGCCCACTTCGGTGATGACGCCTCCGTTGATGCGAACATCGGCGGGTCGGGCCGGGTTTCCGGTTCCGTCAATCAGGTTGCCGCCGCGGATGATGAGGTCTGACATGAGCGAAACGATAGAGAATGGGCTTATGACTGACCCCATCAGCGCGGATGTTCTTGAAACCATGGTGGCCAAGCAGGCCGTCACCGAGGTGATCTACGGCTATTGCCGGGCCCTCGACCGGATGGACAAGCCGGCGGCCTACGCGGTGTGGCATCCCGATGGAACCGCCGACTACGGAGAGGACATCTTCCAGGGCACCGGCCACGAATTCGTGGACTGGGTCTGGACTGCTCACGCCGGAATGTCCACCCATTCCCATCAGATCACCAACGTGTTGATCCAAGTGGACGGGGATCAAGCAGTGAGCGAGGCCTACGTGACCGTGGCGCTGCGAACCCTGCCCTTCGGCGATGGCCCAGAGGTGGCCGACATCTTCAGCCGGGGACGCTACGTGGACCAATGGTCTCGTCGAGACGGCAAATGGGCCATCGACCAACGCAACTACATCACCGACCACTCAGTAACCGTGCCCAACGCCAATCCCGACCCCCACGATCCCCGATCAATCCGCGGCCCAGAAGACCTGTCGGTTGCCCTATTTGGCTGAGGGCTCACTTCTATCGCGCACCAACGAGTTGACCTGATATAGCGAATCGATATAATCGCGGTCCAATGTTGGATCTCGCGGTGCTCGGACTGCTCAAGGAGGGCGACCTCCACGGCTACGAGCTGAACAAGCGCCTCAAGTCTCTGGTCGGTGGATACGCCAACTCCTACGGTGCCCTGTACCCCGCCTTGGCCCGCTTGGAGCGGCGCGGCTGGGTGAGCTCCGCCGCCGTGGCGCCCGAGCTCGCCACCGATGAGCAGGCCTCTGACGAGCCCGCTCGGCGCAACCGAAAGCGCAGCACGCGGTCCAAATCAGGCCGAACCCGCAAGGTGTATCAGATCACCGAGGCCGGCGAAGACCACCTGCTGGAGCTATTGCAAGAAGACGCCAACAACGAGCGGCGCTTTCGCTTGCAACTGGCCTTCTGCCGCTTCCTTCCCCCCGACCGGCGCCTGGCGCTGTTCGAACTGCGCCGGGCGCACCTGGTCAGCCTGCAAGCCATGGCCCGCCGCGATCCCGTCCACACCAACGACCCCTACGTGCGCTCGCTGTTCCAGAGGGACCAGGAGCGCCGAGATCACGACTTGGTTTGGCTCGATCGGCTGATTGCCGACGAGCGCAACAACCGGCCGAGTCCTGAACCCACCGACCCATGATCAGCGCTGATCGATACGTCTTCGCCCAAGGAGGGCAACCACGATGAGCAATCCCATCCGCATCGCAATCGCCGGTGTCGGCAACTGCGCCAGCTCCCTGGTGCAGGGGCTGCACTACTACGCCGACGCCGAACCCGACGACCAGGTCCCCGGCCTCATGCACGTGGTGCTGGGGGGCTACCACATCAACGACGTGGTGCCCGTGGCCGCTTTCGACGTGGACGCCTCCAAGGTCGGGCTGGATCTGGGCAAGGCCATCAGCGCCGCCCCCAACAACACCGTGCAGTTCTGCGATGTGCCCGATCTGGGCGTGCGGGTGCAGCGGGCCCCCACTCTGGACGGGTTCGGCGAGTTCTACCGCACCCAGTGCGAGGAATCCCCAGCGGAGCCGATCAATGTGGCAGAGGCGCTGCGGGAGTCCGGGGCCGACGTGCTCATCTCCTATCTGCCGGTGGGCTCCGAGGAGGCTCAGCGCTACTACGCCGAGTGCTGCCTAGAGGCCGGTGTCGCCTTTGTGAACGCCATTCCCGTGTTCATCGCCTCCGATCCGGAGTGGGCCCAGCGCTTCACCGACGCCGGTGTCCCGGTGGTGGGCGACGACATCAAGAGCCAAGTGGGCGCCACTATTGTGCACCGCACTTTGGCCCGGCTCTACGAGGACCGGGGCGTGGAGCTGGACCGCACCTACCAGCTCAACTTCGGCGGCAACATGGATTTCATGAACATGTTGGAGCGGTCCCGGCTGGTGTCCAAGAAGATCTCCAAGACCCAGTCGGTTACCAGCCAGCTCGACAATGGCATCGCCGCTGATGACGTACACATCGGCCCCAGCGACCACGTCCCCTGGCTGGAAGACCGGAAGTGGGCTCACATCCGCCTCGAAGGCCGGGGCTTCGGCGATGTCCCCCTCAACATCGACCTCAAGCTAGAGGTGGTGGACTCGCCCAACTCCGCCGGCGTCATCATCGACGCGCTGCGCTGCGCCAAGCTCGGCTTGGATCACGGCGTAGGCGGTCCCCTGCTCGGCCCCTCGGCCTACTTCATGAAGAGCCCGCCCATCCAGTACCGCGACGAGACCGCCCGCGAGATGGTCGAGGCCTACGCCCGAGGCGAGGTCAGCTAGAACGCCACTTCAAAAGGTGGGCGCGGGCCTCCTCGGGGGTGAGGGGGCCGGAGTCGAGGCGATGACGGCGTAGTTCGTCGACGGCTGCACCTACGTCGGGGCCGGGGTCCAGGCCGAGAAGCTCCATAATCTGCTCGCCGTCGAGCACTGGGGGGCCAAGCAAGTCGGGCTCCGCGGCGATCAGGGCTTCCACATCGACGGCCAACGTGCTCACCGCATTGAGGGCTGTCGCCACCATCACCGCTTGCGGCACATGGGGGTCGGCATCGACCACCCAGCGGCGTAACTCGGCAGAGGACTGGGGCGGATGCTCCACCGCTCGGCGCGCTGCGGTTAGCACGGCAAACACTGCATCGCTGACTGCGGTGGTGGCTCGGCGCTCCGACAACGCCGACCGCACGTCGGAAGGCGTTCCAACACCAGCCAACAGCGCGGCCAAGCGGACCACTGGATCATCACCTACCTTGCGAAGAACGGCGAGCGCCGCATTGCCATCGCCTAGCGGCCCCAACACCCGTTCGCCCAGGCCGGTCTTGAAGAGCAACTCGAAGCCGGGCCCGGGATCGGGTAGTGCGAGGAGCCGGTCCAGCTCGTCGCGAATCCGCTCGTCAGCCACGATGCTCAGCCGGTCGGCCATGGCCCCCATGGCCGCTACCAGGTTCGCGTCCGCAGCCAGGTCGAACTGCGCCAAGAAGCGGGCCGCTCGCAGCATTCGGAGGGGGTCGTCGCTGAACGTTTCCTCAGGGTCTAGCGGAGTGCGGAGGCGCCCAGCCTCTAGGTCGGATGCTCCGTCAAAGGGGTCCACCAGCCCGCCATCGGGCAGTTCGACAGCCATCGCGTTGATCGTGAAGTCCCGGCGGGAGAGATCGGCCTCGATGGCATCGGCGAAGGCCACTTCGGGCTTGCGAGAGTCGGGCAGGTACCGCTCGGTGCGATGGGTGGTTATCTCAACCCGGCGGTCGCCTCGGCGCGCGCCGATTGTGCCGAACCGCTCCCCTTGAGTCCACAGAGTGTCGGCCCACTCTTCCAAGATCGACTTCACCGCCTCGGGCTGGGCATCGGTGGTGAGGTCTAGGTCGAAGGCGGTGTCCAGTGGTCGATTCCGCATCGCGTCACGCACAATCCCACCTACCAGATAGATCCGGTACCCGCTGGCGGCAAACCGTTCAGCCAGTTCTCGGGCCTCCTCGCGGACGGGGGCCAGACGGTCGAGGCTCACGACAACAACGCGGCCGCGGCAGCCGCCACCTCTACACCCGGACCGCCACTCGTAGCCGGTTCCGGCCGCCACTGCGTGCCAGCCAACACTGCTACCGCCGCGGCGGCGCAATCGGCCAGGGCATCCAGGTCATAGCCGCCCTCCAAAAAGGCGATACGCCGACCGGAGGAAACCACCTGAATGATCGCTTCGGTCAGGTCGGCGAAATCCCCGGCAGCCAACCCCAGGTCGGTGAGCGGATCAGCCCGGTGGGCATCGAATCCGGCCGAGAGAACCAGCCAATCAGGGGCGAACGCCTCTACCGCGGGCAGCACGGCCTCTTCCCAGCCTCGGCGGTAGGCGTCGCCGGTCGCCCCCATGGGCATGGGCAAGTTGATAGTGGTGCCCAATCCTGCCCCTGCGCCCCGCTCTCGCAGCCCACCAGTGCCCGGATAGAACGGGTACTGGTGCCACGAGACATACATCACCCGGTTGTCCTCCCAGAACACGTCCTGGGTGCCGTTGCCGTGGTGGGCGTCGTAGTCCACCACCAGCACCCGCTCGCCCCGGTCCGCCAGCGCCTGGGCGCACACCGCCGCACTGTTGAATAGGCAGAACCCCATCGACCGCGCCGGTGTGGCGTGGTGGCCCGGTGGGCGCACCGCGCAGAACGCGGCATCGGCCGCACCGCCGTCCAAAGCCTCGACGGCGGCCAATCCCGCTCCCGCCGCCAATCGAGCCGCTACCTCCGATTCGCTGGACAGCACGGTGTCGGGGTCCAGTCGGCCGCCCCCGCCTTGCGCCACCTGTTGGACTGCTTCGAGCACCGAGGAATCGTGGACAGCCAATAGCTCGGCGTCAGTGGCCAGCCGGGGCTCGGTCGGAACCAGAGCGTCGTCTAACCCTGCCCGCTGCACCCCGTCGATTACCGCGCGCAGTCGGGCCGAACGCTCTGGATGGGAGCGTCCGGTGTCGTGGTCGAGAAAGCGCTCGTCGGTGATCCACAAAACCGACACAGCCCCACGGTACCGCGCCCGACCAGTACCCAAGAATGAGCATTTCTCGCGCCCAGAAGAAACCCGGTTCGCGGTGTACGCCGCGCCCTGCTCGGACCTAGCCTCAGTGACATGTTGCACCGACGGTCAGGGCAGGAATCCGTGACGCTCCGCCTCGGTCACGACCGTCTGCGGCTTAGACCCTGGGCCAGCGAAACGGAGATCGGCCTGCTCGTCCTGCTGACTTCCGGCTCTGCAGTCTCGGATGCCGCCGTTGCCGCCTCGATTGAATCGGCGGTGGCCCAGGGCTATCTCCGAATCCGGACATCAGCCCTCTCGCACATCGAGGCGGAGCCGTTCCTCCGAGCCGGATTCGAACCCCGCCAACAGCTCGCCTTGCTGTCTCGGCCAATCCAACCGCCGCTCTCTGAGCGAAATGGAGGCGTTTCCATCCGACGGGCCCGGCACCGCGATCGCAGCTCGGTTCTGGACGTGGACCATGCCGCATTCGAGCCGTTCTGGCAGCTCGACCAGGTGGGACTGCACGAAGCACTTCGAGCCACACCCTTCCGACGCTTTCGAGTGGCCCGTCCAGACCCCGACAAAGCCCTGGCTGGGTACGCCATCTCTGGTCGCAGCGGGCCGTCGGGCTATCTACAGCGATTGGCAATCTCGCCTCGCCAACAAGGACAGGGGGCCGGAACCGCTCTGGTAGTCGACGGGCTGACGTGGATGGCCCGCTGGGGTGCCACCCAAGCCTGGGTCAACACGCCCCAGCAAAACACCGGTGCCCTGCGCCTCTATGAGCGACTGGGTTTCGAGCCGGTTCCCCCCGGTCTGCAAGTTCTGGAGTTGGAGATCAGTGGGCTATAGATGCCGCTCCAGGAGCAAGTGGCTGGCGGCGGTTATTGTCTGCTGTGCCGCGCCCGCTCTCATGATCCCGGCCGCCACCGCCCAGAGTGGCAACGGCACCTCCGAAATGGAAGCCCCCTCCATAGAGCTGGTCAGCCAAAGCATGTGGATCGCCGAGGAGGACATTTTCCGAGTCTCCTTCCGTCCCATCGACGCCCCCGACGGGTCCACCATTGACGTAAACATCGGGGTGCCTATCCGGTCTCGCTCCGCTCTCCTGGATCGACTGGCCGGGCCGTCCACCGGATTGGGCCTTCAACGGATCTCCCGATTGCCCATGCCCGAACCCGATGCCAATGGGATCACCTCGCTGCAGTTCACCACTACGAGCAGCCAGGAGCTAGAACCCAAAACAGCGGGTGTTCCATGGCTCAAACTCTCCGCCGAAGGGGTGTACCCGGTGAGCATTGTCCTTCGGGATTCCGACAACTTGAGATTGGACACGATCCACACCTTTCTGGTCCGCACACCCCCAGTTGATTCCGACCTCTCGCCACTGCTGGTGAGCACCGTGCTGTCGGTGAGCGGACCATTGCCCGTGAGCCCAGAGGGAACCGTGGACATGCCCGTGAGCCCAGAGGGAACCGTGGACATGGGAGCGTCCGAAAACAGCCTGCAAGTGCTAGCCGAGGTTTTCGACCCCCGAATTCGACCTCAACCCCTGGCCACAGTTTCTATTAACCCTCTTCTGGTTGACGCCCTGGCCATTAGCGAACAAACCGAGCACACAATGCTGTTGGCCCGACTCCAACAAGCAACCACCAACCGCCAGATAACGAGCAACACCTACGTTCCCTTGGACAGCGACGCGTGGATCGACCACGACCTCAGCCTCCAGATCGGCTGGCAGGTAGAGGCTGGCGCCGCGGTGCTGGATGAGTTTCTCGGCTCTCAGTCCGACCACACCATCATGGTGTTGACCACTTCGGCCTCGCCCCGGTTGCTAAATCGGCTTCAACGAGAGCGAGTAGAGCTGGTGCTGGTTCCCGATGCCCTACTCGACCCGGCCAATGAACTTGTCGGCACATTGGCCAAGACATCGTTCTTGTTGCCCACACTGGACGAATTGCTCACACCGGGCGAGCCGATTAAAGCACTGTCCATAGACAGCACGGCAACGGCTCACTTCACCAGAACTGATAGCGCCGACACCGCTCCCTACCTGGTGTTGGCCGACTTGGCCGCCCGTTGGTTTGAAGACCCCCAGCAGCTTCGGGGGATTGTGATAGCCCCACCGCTTGATTCCCTTTCCGATTCGACTGGTCTTGGTGTGCTACTGGACGAGATCAGCGTAAGTCCGATCCTGTCCTCGGTCGACCCCTCTGCAATTGTCGAGAACCTTGAGCCCGAAGCCCTCCGGCAGGTGCGTCCCGCCGAGGTGAACGGATTCGGAGAGGACTACAAGGCTGCGCTGAGCGACGGACAGCGCATCGCCCGTTCCTACCAGAACATGGTCGACCCGATCGCCTCCGTGGACACCCCCGAGCGGGAGCTGATCGAAACCCTGGATCGAGCCCTGTTGCTGTCCGGCACCTACGGTCTGACCGAGACCCAGCGAGACGCCTACCTTGCGGTGGTAGCGCAGACTGTGCGCGACACCGTGGCCGCTATCCAACCGCCGAGTCGCCAGAGAATCACCCTGACCAGCCGGTCGGAGAGCATACCGATGCTCATCCGCAACAACCTCGACCACGATGTCATCGTGCGGTTGGACCTCAACAGCGACAAGCTCGACTTCCCCGAAGGAAACTTCTTGCTGCAGCGGCTCTCCCCCGGAGTCAACCAGATCCAGGTGCCGGTGCAGGCCAAGACTTCGGGCGACGCCGTGCTGGAGATCAGCGTCAACTCGCCCACCGGGCTCTTGGCCCTAGGCGAGTCGCAGTTGACCGTGCGAGCAACCTCCCTGTCGGGCACCGGTGTGGGGATCGCCGCCGCCGCGCTGGCCATCTTGCTGTTGTGGTGGGCTCGACACTGGTGGTCGCGCCGGCGCTCCAAACTCGAGCTTCCAAAAAGTAGTGTCAGTGCATGACCGTTCGAATTGTGACCGACAGCTCTTGCGACCTCAGCGCCGCCGACATCGAGCGCCACCAGATCACCGTGGTCCCGCTCACCATCCGCTTCGGCGACGAGGAGTTCACCGACGGTGTGGGCCTATCGGCGGAGAACTTCTACGCCAAGATGGCCGCCAGCGATGAACTGCCCTCAACCGCGGCTCCCGCACCGGGTGCCTTCGAAGTGGCGTTTCGAGATCTGGCCGCCAGCGGTGCCGAGGCTGTGGTATGCGTCAACCTGTCGTTCGCCCTGTCGGCCACCGGGGAGTCGGCCCAGAGCGCGGCCCGAGCCACCGAGGGCGAAGTGGACGTTCGGGTGGTGGACTCCGGCAAGGTATCGGTGGGCCTGGGTGTCATGGTGAAAGCCGCCGCAGCCGCGGCTGAGGCCGGACACAGCGCCGATGAGATCGAAGCCCAACTGGCCGATCTGAAAAACCGGGTCTTCATCTATGCCGTACTGGACACTCTGGACAACCTCAAGAAGGGCGGCCGCATCGGTACTGCACAGGCGCTATTGGGCAGCGCTCTGTCGATCAAGCCCTGTTTGGACCTCACTTCCGGCGTCGTGGAGGAAGCGGGCAAACAGCGAACCAGGGGCAAGGCCCGGAACTGGCTGGCCGCGCGCGTGGCCGAAGCGGGGGAGTTGGAACACCTGGCCATCGCCCACGGTGCGGCCGAAGACATCGACGCGTTCACCGCCAGCCTGGGCGAATCCCCCGCTCAGAACCCCTTGACGGTGGCTCTCATCGGCCCGGTTGTGGGCACTCACGCCGGCCCCGGTGTCATCGCCGCCGCCATGGTGCCCGCCCCCTAAGTACGTCTTGGCCCGCAGAAAACGCCATCGGTAACCTTCGAGCCGTGTCGGAGTTCCTCCGCGACTACCTCCTCGTCGTTATATTCCTCGTGCTGGCAGGCGCTTTGGTCTTTGGGATGCTGGGGCTCGGCAGCCTGTTGCGGCCCTCCCGGTCGCAGCCCCAGAAATACATCACCTATGAGAGCGGCGTCGACCCCGTGGGACTGGGCTGGTCGCAGAGCAACATCCGCTACTACGTGTTCGCCCTCTTGTTCGTGATGTTCGACGTTGAGGCGGTGTTCATCTTCCCCTGGGCCACCCGGCTGGAGGCCTACGGGACATTCGGCTTGGTCGAGATGGCCATCTTCATCTTCATCCTTGCGCTGGGCCTGGTGTACGCCTGGCGAAAGGGTGTCCTCCGGTGGATCTGAGGTAAGCAGTGGGACTGGTTGCCAGCGGCAAAGCTCCAAAACCCCTGACCAAGTTGCTCAACCTCGGCCGGAAGTACTCCATCTGGATGTACCAGTGGGGCCTGGCCTGCTGCGCCATCGAAATGGGCGCGGTGATCGGCTCCCCCCGATACGACGTCATGCGCCTCGGCGTGATCCCGTTTCCCGCCAGCCCCCGACAGGCCGACTTGGTGGTGATCTCGGGAACGGTCACCGACAAGATGGTGCCGTCGATCCTCCGCCTCTACGAGCAGATGCCCGACCCGAAGTACGTCATTTCCATGGGCTCCTGCGCCAACTGTGGAGGCCCGTACTGGGACTCCTACTCAGTGACCAAGGGAGTCGATCAGATCATCCCGGTGGACGTGTACGTGCCCGGCTGTCCGCCCCGACCCGAGGCCTTGCTGGAGGGCATCGTGCTGCTCCAGGAGCGCATCGGCAACGAGGACCCGGCTGTGCGGTGGCGAGGTGACCCAATTGTCGTCGACTGAAGTCGAGAACGACGCCGCCGAAACCGGGCCGCAGTCCGACGAGCGCCGGGAGGCTTGGGCTGCCCAGATGGCCGAAGCGCTGGGCGACGGCTTCGCCGAGCACCACATCATCCCGGGCAGCGACTTGTGGGTGCGGGTGACCCGCGAATCGTGGGCCGATGCGGCCACCGCCGCCCGCGACCAACTTGACTGCCAGTTCTTCGACTGGCTGTCGGCCATCGACTGGCTGCCCTCCCCCTACGGGCGGGACATGGATGCCCAAGAGGACAACCCCGAGCCCAAATCAGCGGATCCCATGGAGCAGGGCCATGCCGGTGGCGAGACCCGGTTCCAAATGGTGATGCGCCTCTATTCCATCTCCGAGCACATGGGCATCACCATAAAGGCCGACCTTCCCGACGACGATCTGAGCGTCAACACCCTGATCAGCGTTTTCCCCGGGGCCAACTGGCATGAGCGCGAGGCCTGGGAGATGTTCGGGATCCATTTCAACGGCCACCCCGATCTTCGCAACATCTACCTCCCCGGCGCTTTCGAGGGGAACCCTCTCCGCAAGGACTTCCCGCTGCTGGCCCGCCGGGTAAAGCCATGGCCCGGCATTGTGGACGTGGAGCTGTTCCCCGGCGAGGAAGGCCCATGACCGCGGTAAGCGCCGACCAGCGCCAGCAGCTCGCCTACGTGGCCACCCAGGCAGCCGACGCCCGGCTGAACGTTGAGATCGAGACCGAGGGCATGACCCTCAACATCGGCCCCCAGCATCCGGCCACTCACGGCACGCTGCGGCTGGTGGCCCGCCTCGACGGCGAACAGGTGGTGGAGGCCGAGCCCATCATGGGCTACATGCACCGGGGCTACGAGAAACTGGCCGAGGTACGCACCTATCCCCAGGTCACCACGCTCATCAACCGCATCGACTGGCTGGGCAGTTTCGCCAACGAGGTGCCGTTCATCCTGGCCGCCGAGAAGCTCATGGAGGTGGAGGCGCCGCCCCGGGCCCAGTGGATTCGCACCGTGCTGTTCGAGTTGAGCCGGATCGCCAACATCACCTTGTTCCTGGGCGACATGGCAGTGCAGCTCGGGGCCCTCACCCCGGTGTTCATGGCCTTCCGAGACCGCGAGTTCGTGCTGAACCAGATCGAAGCAGCCACCGGCGGGCGCTTTCATCCCAACTTCGACCGCATCGGCGGCCTCAAAGACGACCTTCCCCAGGGCTGGATCGACGACACCAAGCAGGCCATGGAGAAGATGCGCGACTTCTGCGACGAGTTCGAGGAGCTGGTGTTGGGCAATGAGATCTTCCAGGCCCGCAGCCGGGGCATCGGCATCGTGCCAGCCGAGGTCGGCCTGGCCTACGGGCTCTCAGGCGCCAACATCCGGGCCAGCGGGGTGGACTGGGACCTGCGCCGCGACGGCCATGAGGCCCTGGCCTACGACCAGGTGGACTGGAAGGTATGGACCCACCCCGACGGCGATTCCTTCGCCCGCTACTGGGTGAGGCTCCAGGAGACCCGAGAGGCCACCCACATCGTGGATCAGCTCTTGGACGGGCTGCCCTCGGGTCCGATCATGGCCAAGGTGCCCCGCATCATCAAGGTGCCCGCCGGTGAGGCCTACGCCGCCACCGAGAACCCGCTGGGGGAGATGGGCTACTACGTGGTGAGCAAGGGTGACTTGGTGCCGTTCCGGGTCAAGATCCGCTCGGCCAGCTTCTCCAACATCTCCATCACCCCGTGGCTGCTCAAGGGCGTCTACGTGCCCGACATAATCACGATTTTGGCCAGCCTGTATTTCATCCTGGGAGACATCGACCGGTGACGGCGGCAACCGTGATGTCGGGCCTGCTGGCCGTGGAGGTGCCCTACTGGGCGTCGGCCATCATCAAAGTGGGCGTCATCGCCTTAGTCGTCCCCACTGCTGCGCTGGTGCTGGGCTATGTGTTCCTGCTGAAGATGATGAGCTTCATGCAGAGCCGGCTGGGTCCCATGGAGGCCGGCCCCTACGGCACCCTGCAACTGTTGGCCGACGGGCTGAAGTTCATCCAGAAAGAGGACATCTTCCCGGCCAAGGCCGACCGAACTGTGTTCGCACTGGCCCCGCTGGTGGTGCTGGTCTCCACATTCTTGATCTACGTGGTCATCCCCACCGGCCCCGACGCAGTGGTGGCCCAGTTGGATGTGGGCATCTTCTACGCCCTGGCGGTGTCGTCGCTATCGGTTGTGGGCATCTTGATGGCCGGATGGGCTTCGGCCAACAAATACGCCCTCATGGGCGGCTTGCGGGCCGCCGGCCAGCTCATCGCCTACGAGCTGCCGCTGGTGCTGGCGGTGATGGGCGTGGTTATCCAGGCCGGCACCCTGGATCTGCAAAAGATCGTCACTGCCCAGGCTGAAGGAGAGATATTCGGCTGGGGCGGCATCGGCAACCCGTTCATCCTCACCCAGTTCGTGGGCTTCTTCATCTTCCTGGTGGCGGTGCAGGCCGAGACCACCCAGCCGCCGTTCGACATGCCGGTGGCCGAGTCGGAGATCGTGGGCGGCTACCAAGTGGAGTACACCGGCTTCCGATTCCTGTTCTTCTTCATGGGCGAGTTCGGCACCGCTTTCGCCTTTGCTGCGCTGGCCGCAGTTCTGTTCCTGGGCGGCTGGGCCCTGCCGTGGGGCGACCTCACCCACTGGGGGTTCAACATCGCCGGACCGGTCATCATGCTGGTGAAGGTTTTGGCCGTGGCCGCGCTGATCTTCTGGTTCCGTTTCACCTATCCGAGGCTGAGAGAGGACCAGCTTCAGCGCCTCGCCTGGAAGTTCCTCATCCCGTTGTCACTGGTCAACATCGTTGTCACCGGTATTTTCAAGGTCGTTTTGTAGGAGCTCGCCATGGCACTTGTACCAGGATTGATCACGGGGCTGAAGGTCACCGCCCGCACCATGTTCCGCACCCTGTTCGGCGACGGTCCCCCTGTTGTTCCCGCCCCCTCCAAGCACTCCCACACCGTGCAGTACCCCCACGTCAAGGAGATGCCCGCCGACCGGGCTCGAGGGGTGATCGCCCTCCACGAGGAGAACTGCACCGCCTGCATGCTGTGCGCCCGGGAGTGCCCCGACTGGTGCATTTACATCGAAGGCCACAAGTACCTGGCGCCGCCCCGACGGGAGGGGGGCAAGCCCCGCCAGAAGAATGCGCTCGACCGCTTCGACATCGACTACGCCCTGTGCATGTACTGCGGGATCTGTGTGGAGGTCTGCCCGTTTGAGGCGCTGTTCTGGAGCCCCGAATACGAGTACTCCGAGCCCCGCATCGCCGACTTGCTCCATGACAAGGAGCGCCTCAGCGAATGGATGGACACCGTTCCCGACTTCGAGCCCTACGAGCCCGGATCCGAGCAGAAGGTGTTGAAGGTTCCCCGGTGACCGCTAACCGCATGGCCTTCGCTTCATCGTCCGCGTCCAGAACACGCGAGGTTTCCCCCCGGTGATCGCCGAGCACGTCGCCTTCGGGATCATCGCCGCGGTGATGGTGGCCTCCGCCCTGCGGGTGGTGACCACCCGCGACATCATGCATGCCGCCCTGTACCTGGTGATCGTGCTGGCCGGGGTGGCCGCCCTGTTCTTGCTCGTAGGCGCCGAGTTCACCGGCATCACCCAGGTGCTCATCTACATCGGCGCGGTGATCGTGCTGTTCTTGTTCGGGATCATGCTCACCCGGACCGACTTCGACCAGGACGAGGAGACCGACCACAAGCGCAAGTTCCCTGCCATACTCACGGCCCTCCTGCTGTTGGCGGTGATGATCGGCGCGCTGGTGGACCGCTTCGAGGACGTGAAGCTGGACGCCAACCTGCCCGGCGGTCAGACCCCCCAGACCACCGCCCAGGTGTCCGACGAGCTGTTCTCCCAGTACATCGTGCCCTTCGAAGCGGTGTCGGTGCTGCTGTTGGCCGCTCTCATCGGCGCCATCGTGATCGCCCGCCGAGAGGAGGGCGGCTGATGTATCTCAATGAGATGCTCCTTTTGGGCGCGGTGTTGTTCTGCATCGGGGTCTACGGCGTGCTGGCCCGCCGCAACGGTGTTCTGGTGCTCATGTCCATCGAGCTCATCTTGAACGCGGTGAACATCAACCTGGTGGCCTTCGGGGCGTTCCACGACACGGTCCAGGGCCAGATCTTCGCCCTGTTCGTGATCACCGTGGCCGCCGCCGAGGTGGGAATCGGCCTGGCCATTGTTCTGCTGCTGTACCGGAACCGTCGATCCATCGACTTGGACCAAGTCGATCTGATGAAGGGGTGATGGGTCGGTGCTGAGTGCGAACATCGCCGCTGCCGAAACCGCGGGCAAGGCCGTCGCCGCCTCCGGCTGGTTCCTGGAGAACGCCTGGCTGATATGGCTGTTCCCCGCGGTTTCGTTCCTGCTGATTCTCCTGTTCGGCAAGCGCTTTCCCCGAGGGGGCTCTGAGATCGGCATCGCCGCCGTGGGTGCTTCCTTCGTGTTCGGCCTGATAACCGCCATCCAGTGGATCAGCGAAGTGGAGGGCGCCGGCGGGGATAGCGCCGAAGGCGAGTATGCCCTAGGCGCGGGCAATCTGGTGGTTGCCGCTGAGGGCGAGGCATCGAGTGGGGTGGGTGCGCTCACCCGGTCGATCACCTGGCTCACCAACGGGGCTGAGGCCATCGGCGCGGGCATCATGATCGACGGCCTGGCCGTGATGATGATCTTCGTGGTCACGGTGGTGTCGCTGCTGGTGCACATCTACTCCACCGACTACGTGGCCGGCGACCGCCGCTACACCCACTTCTTTGCCTTCTTGAGCCTGTTCACCGCGTCGATGCTCTTCTTCGTCACCGCTTCCACCACCCTCCAGATGCTGGTGGGCTGGGAGCTGGTCGGGGTGTGCTCCTTCGTGCTCATCGGCCACTGGTGGGAGGAGAAGGACAACTCCGACGCCGCCCTCAAGGCCTTCTTCACCAACCGGGTGGGCGACATGGGCCTCATCATCGGGGTGTCGATTCTGTTCTTCGGCGCGGGCACCTTCAGCGTGATCGGGGTGAACGAGGCCGCCATCACCGGCAGCATGAGCCACACGGTCACGCTGGCCGCCGCGCTGTGCCTCACCGCCGCGGTCATATCCAAGTCGGGGCAGTTCTTCCTCCACACCTGGCTGCCCGACGCCATGGCCGGGCCCACCCCGGTGTCGGCCCTCATTCACGCCGCCACCATGGTGGTGGCCGGCATCTTCATGGTGGCCCGGCTCTACGGGGTGTTCTTCGAAGGCTTCTCCATCGGCGGATCCAGCATCAACACGCTGGCCCTCATCGGCGGCTTGACCACCTTGGTGGGCGCCACCCTGGCCTTCGTTCAAAACGACATCAAGCGGGTGCTGGCCTATTCCACCGTCTCCCAGCTGGGCTACATGGTGCTGGCCCTGGGCGTGGGAGCGTGGACCGCAGCCCTGTTCCACCTGTTCACCCACGCCTTCTTCAAGGCCTGCCTATTCTTGGGCTCGGGCTCGGTCAGCCACGCCGTGCACTCCTTCGACATGAAGAAGGACATGGGCGGCCTGCGCAAAGCCATGCCCCACACCTACCGGACGTTCATGATCGGCACGGTGGCCCTGGCCGGACTGCCTATCCTGTCGGGCTTCTGGTCCAAAGACGAGATTCTGGTGGGCACCGGCGGCTGGGGCCTGTTCGGCGGCACCGGCGGCAACGGGGCCTACACCGTGATGCTGGCCATGGGCATGATCACCGCGGCCCTCACCGGCGCCTACATGACCCGGGTGGTGTACCTCACCTTCTTCGGCGAGTTCCGGGGCCACGGCACCCCCCATGAGTCCGGCCCCCGGATCACCGTGCCGCTGTGGATCCTGGGCGGATTGGCCGTGGTGGCCGGGTTCATCAACTTCCCGGCCGGCTTCCAGCTCGTCCCTGCGTCGTGGGAGGAGAAGTTCCTCCAGTGGGTGGAGCCGGTGGGGGTGAGCTACTTCCCGGCCATCAAGCACGCCACCCCGTCGTGGACGCTGGCCATCGTGTCGGTGATCGTGGCCCTGATCGGCATCGGTGCGGCCTACTACTACTATTTCGTCCGGGTTCGGGCGGTGAGTCCGACTGCCACCGAACTGCCCGATGGCCCCACTTCGAGATCGGCAGTGGCCCGCCTCGGCCACCGAATCCTGGTCAACAAGTACTACCTCGACTGGCTGTACACCACCGTGATTGTCGGCTTCGTCAAAGGGCCCTTGGCCAAGGCGGCGTACTGGACCAACCAGAACGTGATCGACCGGGTGGTCAACGAGGCCGGCACCCGCTCGGTGCAGGCCGGGAACATCGTCTACCACAAGGTGGACCAGCTGGTAGTGGACGGCATCGTCAACGCCACCGGCAAGATCTCCGACAGCTCGGGGGAGGAGCTGCGCCGCATCCAAACCGGCAAGGTTCAGCAGTACGCCGCCATCATGTTCGCCGCCGCCACCATCCTGGCCGGCATCTTCATCATCGTCATCTAGGGAGCACACATACACATGGGTGAAATATCGATTCCACCGACTTCAGAGCGGTGGCTGAGAGGGAGCACACGTAGACATGGGTGAGTTTCTCAACGACTGGGGGCTCAGTATCCCGACGTTCCTGCCGATCATCGGCGCGGCCGTCATGCTGCTCATTCCCAAGGATCGAGAGCAGCTTCACAAGCTGATCGCCTTGGCCACCACCTTGGCGGTGGCCGTCTTCGGCTTGCTGCTGTTGATCCAGTTCATCGACAACGACAACTACGGCGCCCTCAACTTCGTGGTGGACAAGGGCTGGATCGACGTCATCGACTCCCGCTACATCATGGGCGTCGACGGCATCTCCCTCCCGCTGATGCTGCTCACCATGCTGATCGTGCCCCTGTGCGTGATCTACTCCTGGAACCACTTCCCCGAGCCGCACAACCCCAAAGCGTTCTTGATGCTTCTGCTCATCCTGGAGACCGGGATGATCGGCACGTTCGCCGCCCAAGACCTGATCCTGTTCTTTGTGTTCTTCGAAGTCGTGCTTTTGCCCATGTACTTCATGATCGGGGTGTGGGGCGGCGAGAACCGGCGCTACGCCGCCATCAAGTTCTTCCTCTTCACCCTGTTCGGCTCCGCGCTGATGCTGGTGAGTTTCTTGGCCCTGTACTTCTTGGCCGACGCCAGCACCTTCGACATGCGGCTTCTGCCCGAGGCGGCCGCCGGCATCGCCAAGTCTTCGCAGGTCTGGGTGTTCGGCGGCATGTTCCTGGGATTCGGGATCAAGGTGCCCATGTTCCCCTTCCACACCTGGCTGCCCGACGCCCATACCGAGGCCCCCACGGTGGGCTCGGTGATCCTGGCTGCGGTGTTGTTAAAGCTGGGCACCTACGGGTTCGTCCGCATCGCCATCCCCATCCTGCCCGAGGCCGCCGCCGAGTGGGCCCCGTTCATCGGGCTGCTGGCGGTGATCGGGATTATCTACGGCGCTTTGGGCTGTCTGGCCCAGCGCGACCTGAAACGGCTGGTGGCGTTCTCCTCGGTGGCCCACATGGGCTTCGTGATGCTGGGCATCGCCACCCTCACCGACTTCGGCATCAACGCCGCGGTGTTCGGCATGGTGGCCCACGGGCTCATCACCGGGATGCTGTTCTTCTTGGCCGGATCGGTCAAGGAGCGCTACCACACCCTGGACATGTCCCGGCTGGGCGGGCTGCTGGTGCAGGCGCCCCGCATGGGCTGGATCCTCGGGTTCTGCGCCATGGCCTCGCTGGGGCTGCCCGGCCTGGCCGGGTTCTGGGGCGAGTTCCCCGCCATCCTGGCCTCCTACAACCCCGCCGCAGTGCTGGCCGAGGAGACCTTCCGGTCGTACATGGTGATCGCCGCCCTGGGCACGGTGCTGGCCGCCGGCTATCTGCTGTGGATGCTCCAAAAGACGGCCTTTGGAACCCCTCGAGAGGAGTTCGCCAACGACCCCCACGTGCATGACGCCACTGTCTCCGAGTACATGGCCTGGGCGCCGCTGCTCATCCTGATTCTGGTGCTGGGCGTGTACCCCCACCTGCTGTTCGGGGCTACCGATCCTGCAGTGATCAACTCACTCAGCGAGTGTTTGGATTCCTCTACTAGCGGTGCCTGCTTCGACGCGGCGGCCGGAAAGTAGCCCGCACTGATGCTTTCGGCCCTGCCCTCGATCGTCGGCTTCGTCCGGCCCGACATCGACTGGCACGCGGTCGCGCCCGAACTCACCCTGCTGGGGGTGGGCGCGGTGGTCACCCTGCTCGACATCGTGCTGTTGGAGCGGGGACGGGCCTACACCTCGGCGCTGGCCGGCATCGGGCTGCTGGTGGCGCTGATCCCAATCGTGACCCTGGCCGCCGATGGGACCACCCGGGAGATGTTCGGCGGCGCCTTCGTGGTGGACGACTTCGCGCTGATTCTGAAGGCCATGTTCATCGTGGTCGCCTACATCGTGGTGCTGTTGTCCACCAACTACGTGGCCGAAGGCGACTACTGGGAGAACGAGTACTACGGCTTGATGCTGTCGGCGGTGATGGGCATGGTGCTGATGGCATCGGCCCGCGATCTGGTGACCATCTTCGTGGCTCTGGAGCTGCTGTCGATTCCCGCCTACTTGCTGGCGGCATGGCGCAAGGCCGACCCCAAGAGCAACGAGGCCGGGCTCAAGTACTACCTGATGGGGGTGTTCGCCTCGGCCATCATGCTGTACGGCATGTCGCTGCTGTTCGGGCTGGCCGGCGATACCCGTCTTTCGGTCATCTCCGACGCAGTGTCGGGCGGCGATGCCAACCCGGTGGTCATTCTGGCCATCATCTTCGTGATCGTCGGATTCGCCTTCAAGGTGTCGGGTTTCCCCTTCCACATGTGGGCACCCGACACCTACGAGGGCGCGCCCACGCCGGTGACCGCCTTCTTGGCCGTGGCCTCCAAAGCAGCCGGGTTCGTGGCCCTCATGCAACTGGTGCACGCCGGATTCCCGGGACGGGACGACGTCTACCAGCCGCTGCTGTGGATCCTGGCCGTAGGCTCGATGACTGCCGGAAACCTCATCGCCCTGCGCCAGGAAAACATCGTGCGTCTCATGGCCTACTCCGGGGTGTCGCAGGCCGGCTTCATGCTGGCCCCTCTGGCGGTGGCCGGCGACATCGGCGGCGAAGCCTTATCGGCGGTGATCATCTACGTGCTGATCTACGCCGCCATGAACCTGGGGGCCTTCGCGGTGATCATCGCCGTGGCCCGCCGCACCGCTTCAGGTGAGATTCGCTCGTATGCCGGGTTGTTCAAATACGCCCCCGGCATGACCATTCTCATGACCATCTTCTTGTTCTCCCTGGCCGGGATCCCCCCGCTGGGAGGCTGGTTCGCCAAGTTCGCGGTGTTCCGGGCCGTGGTGGAAGCCGACACCGGCTGGGGCTACTCCCTGGCCGCCATCGCCGCAGTCAACTCGGTAATTGCGCTGTTCTACTACGCCAAAGTGGCCCGAATGATGTGGTTCGAAGACGTCCCCGAAGAGGCCGACACGTCGTCTTTGCGGGTCCCCCCCTCCCTCGTAGCTGCCCTCGGTCTCACCGCCGCCGCCACTCTCCTGTTCGGCATCTACCCCGCCGTCATCACCCACTTCACCGAAGGCACCCTCATCGCATTGCCCTAATATCCCGCGGGTGCCAATCGCTGCCGCACCGGTCATTCCGCTCGATGACGATGCCTATTGGGCTGATCCCTATCCGATCATCGCCGAGATTCGGGAAAATCACCGCACAGCCGTAACCCCCGACGGCATTAAGGCGATTTTGCGCTGGTCGGATGCCGAAGAGATCAAGAAGCGTCCCGAGTTTGAGAACGAGGGTCTTGAATACATCGAAAAGAGAGGTTTCAAGCCCGGTGACCCGCTGTATGAGTGGCGGCGCTATTCGATAGGAGCCCGCAATGGCGAGGACCACCGCCGACTCCGGAGCTTGGTGAACCGCGCCCTGACTCCAAGATCAGTGGAGAAGGTCCGCCCGGTGACCAGCGAGCATGTGCGAGCCCTTCTTGAGCGGCATGCAGAATCAGGCGAGTTCGACGTCAGAAAGGAGATCACTGCCATCCCATTCATGTCGGTTGTTGCCTTCCTCGACATCGAGATGGACGAGGCGGCCGCCATTGGAAAGCAGATGGCGGGAGCGGGCGCCGACGCCTTCGGCCCCAACGTGACCCAGGAAATCCGGGACCGGGCCAACGCCACATTCGCCGCGTTGATGGCCTTCGTTGGCGAATTGGTTGAGAGTCGACGGTCAAACCCGCGCGATGACCTACTCACCCGGTTGATCGAGGCCGAGGAGGACGGCCACCGGCTGAGCCATGACGAGCTGATCGTGTTGTTCACCAACATCTTCGGAGGTGCCATTGAGACCACCGCCAGCATGATGACCAGCACGTTCCTCCAGTTCGCCCGCCACTCCGACCAGCTGGAATTGCTGCGCCGCGATCCCGAGGGGCTCAAACGCGGCGCTGTGGAGGAGGTGCTCCGCTATCGGCCCGCGTTCTACGCCAGCGGCAACAAGACAAACGCCGGCGCGGAGGCCGCGGGGCTTCACTTTGAAGCTGGTGAGCCGCTCAGCATCATCATCGGCGGCCCCAACCGCGACCCATCCCGCTACTCCAATCCCGACCGATTCGACATCACCCGCGACCCCACAGTTTGGTCGTTCACTTTCAGCATGGGCCCGCACTTCTGTCTTGGTCAGGCACTCGCTCGGGCCGAACTCCAAGAGACTGCCGCGGTCATTGCCCGCCACACCCGCGACCTCGAGCTCACCGCCGAACCTCACTGGCTGCCTCGAGTCATGGTCAACCATGTCGATCAGTGCCCCATCCGCTACCGCTACGAACCCTGAGCCCAAGCCGTAATCTCTGGCTGATGGTCCAGACAGAACGGCATTGTTGAAATGCCTGAGCTGCCTGATGTGGTGATCTATCTGGAGGCGCTGGACCGGCATGTGGTGGGCCGCGAGCTGCGCAAGATCCGAATAGTCGGCGTCAGCCTCCTCCAGACTTTTGATCCACCGATCAGCGAGGCTGAGGGGCGAACGGTGGTCGGCACCAAGCGGATGGGCAAGCGGCTGGTGCTGGAGCTGCGCGGGGCTGATGAGCTGTTCCTAGTGATCCATTTGATGGTGGCAGGGCGATTGCGATGGAGGGATGAGGTGGGGGCCAAGCCGCCGGGGAAGATCGGCTTGGCCGCATTCGACTTCGACCACGGCACCCTTGTGCTCACCGAGGCCAGCAAGCGCAAGAAGGCATCGCTGTGGCTGGTCCGGGGGGCCGACGCGTTGATCGAACACCACGATAGGGGCGGAGTGGAGCCGCTGGAGGTGGACGAGGCTGAGTTTCGCGACGCCCTTACCGGCCGAAACCGCACCCTCAAGCGCGCCCTCTGCGATCCCACCGTGTTCAGCGGCATCGGCAACGCCTATAGCGACGAGATCCTGTTCCACGCTGGACTGTCCCCGGTGCAGCGCACCGGAAATCTCCACGATGACGAGGTCGCCCGGCTCCATGAGGCCACTCGAACCACGCTGGTCAACTGGACCGAGCGCCATCGCCTAGCGGTGGGCGACGGATTCCCCGACAAGGTCACCGCCTTCCACGACGACATGGCCGTCCATGGCAAGTACGGCCAGCCCTGTCCGGTATGCGGGATTCCCGTCCAGCGCATCGTGTACGCCGACAATGAGGTCAATTACTGCCCCCAGTGCCAAACCGACGGCCGCGTCCTGGCCGACCGCTCCTTGTCCCGTCTCCTCAAAGACGACTGGCCCCGCAGCATCGAAGACCTCGAGGACTGATCAGCAGCTTCCCCCGCCGCGAACTATCTTCCCGATGTCGATAAGGAGGCCGCAGCATGAGTTCGTTCAGTCGAGAGTCCACCGCCGAGGAGGTCGTTGAAGGGCTTGACCTGTCGGGCCAGACCTACATGATCACCGGCACAACCAGCGGGCTCGGCGAGGAGTCTGCCCGGGTGCTGGCCGCCCGCGGGGCCCGGGTGGCCATGCTGGCCCGAAACGCCGAGGCCAATCTCGAGGCCGCCGACCGCATTCGCTCATCGGTGCCCGACGCCAACCTGTCGACGCACCAATTGGATCTCTCTGATTTGTCCAGCGTGGAGAGCTTCGCCGCCGAAGCAGCCGACCAGTTCGACCGTATCGACGTGCTGATGAACAACGCCGGGGTGATGTGCTGCCCCTTCGGCCGAACCGCCGACGGCTTCGAGATGCAGTTCGGCACCAACCATCTGGGCCATTTCGCCTTAACGGCCCGGCTAATGCCGCTGCTGCTCCAAGCTGAGAATCCCCGGGTGGTGACCCTGTCGTCGGGGGGCCATCGCATTTCTGATGTCAATCTCGACGACCCCAACTTCGAGACCACCCCCTACGACCCCTGGGTGGCCTATGGCCGGTCTAAGACCGCCAACATCCATTTCGCCGCCGAGTTGGCTAGGCGCTTCGATGATGAACTGCTCTCGCTGTCGGTCCACCCCGGTGCGATCCCCACCAAGCTGGGCCGGCATATGACCAAAGAGATGATCGAGGGCATGAGAGAGCGAGCCAAAGCCAGCTCGTCCTCAGGCCAAGGTCTTCAGTACAAGACTCTTGAGTCGGGCGCGGCCACCCAGGTATGGGCGGCTACCGCACCCGAACTGGCCGACAACAACGGCAAGTATCTGGCCGACTGCAACGTGGCCGAGCCGGGAACAGGTGAGATCGGCTACGCCCCCCACATCTACAACCCGCCCACCGAGGGCGCGCTGTGGGTGCTCAGCGAGCGACTGGTCGGCTTGTCTTTCTAACTAGGGCTGGCGGGGGCCGCCCCGGGTGCCGGGCCAGCGGGAGCCGCTGATGACGTCGGCGCTGGGCCAGAACGCATCGGGATCCAGCGGGCCGGCGTTGGTGATCTGCCGGTCGATCATCCGATTGGTCACCAACTGGGCCGAGAGCTGCTCAACGATGGGGAAATAGCGGGCTACGGGATCCCAAGGGCTGTCCAGCAACCGCAGCTCGCCGTCGATGTCCTCGACGTGGGTCTGCTCGAAGGTGGTGGCCACATCCACGACGTGGGGCGGGAAGTCGTATTGCTTCTCGGCGCCGCCGATGGCCCGGGAGTACTTGGTCCACCACTCGTTCTCGGTGAACTCTCCAGCCTCTGGCTCCACCGCTCCGGTCACATCGCCCTCGAACTCGAGGAACGTGTAGCCCTGATGGATGGTCCGGGCCTCTACTCGGTTGCCCAGGCGGTAGAAGCGGATGTCGCACGGATACTTGGGCTGGCCGTTGGTCTCGCCGCTGATGAAGATGGCGGCCTCCTGGTCGATGCCCAAGCCCAGGCTGTACTGACCACTCACGCCCTTCCAGCTGGCTGGCACCTTCACGCTCACGCCGTATTCGGGCTCGCCCAGCACGGGCACGCAGTACACCCCCACAGTGACGATCGGTTCGCCCGCGGTGAGCCCCGGCGGGAGAACTTGCTCAATGCCGGCCGGATCGGTCCGATACGTAACGGTCAGCTTCGGCCAGCCGGCGACCTCGCCGGGCCGGCTCATCGGGGTCTCAGACATGGTGCCTCCAGTGCCGGATACCGCGATCCACGCGGTTCCGCTCATTCGATGGCCACAGTGTATTGACAACACAAATGCAGCGCACCGCTGAGGTTCCCAGTTGCCGGCATCGCCATACTGGAACGGTGGAATTCGCCGTGCTTGGTAGCAAAGTTCTCTGATTTCGATGGCAGGGTTCGCCGAGTTCATGGAACGGGCGCTGTACGACCCTGAGCACGGGTTCTACGAGTCGGGTCAAGCCGGACGGCGCGGGGGCCACTTCATAACCAGCCCCGAGGTCGGGCCGCTGTTCGGCGCCGTCTTGGCTCGAATGCTGGACCGCCGGTGGGATGAGCTAGGGCAACCCGATCCGTTCACCGTGATCGACGCCGGCGCTGGACCAGGCACTCTGGCCCGCACCGTGGCCAAGAGCGAGCCCGTCTGCACACCTGCACTGCGCTGGATCAACGTCGAGCGCAGTGCCGCGGGGCGGGAAGCCCACATCATTGGCAATTCACAACCCGACATGCCCGAGGGCCCGATCACCGGGGTGATCGTGGCCAACGAGCTGCTCGACAACCTGCCGCTGCGCCTTTTCGACTCCAATGGCAACGAGGTGGGCGACCGCCGCCCCAATCCCGAGACCCGCCTGACCCCCCGCCAAGAACGGGCCAGTGCGTGGCTGTCTCAGTCTCTGTCGATCCTGGACCAAGGCACCGTGGTGGTCATCGACTACATGAGCACCACCGAGGAAATGGCCGCCCGACCCTGGCCCGAGTGGCTGCGGACGTATCGGGGACACGAGCGGGGCGACGACCCGTGGACCGCCCCCGGAACCCAGGACATCACCTGCGAAGTGGCCCTCGACCAACTCTCCGCAGTGTGCCCGCCTACCCGAGTCGCCGGTCAGGCCGCTTGGTTGCGGGCCCACGGCATCGACGAGCTGGTGGCCGAGGGGGCTGCCGCCTGGCGGGCAGGGGCCGCCCAGGGCGATCTGGCCGCACTGGCCGGCCGCAGCCGGGGCATCGAAGCCGAAGCCCTGGTCGATCCCGCCGGCCTGGGCAGCTTCACCGTGGCCGAATGGGATGTGCCCACGCCGGGATAGGCCGAATCAGGTCTTGTTGCGCGCCGCGGCTCGAAATCCCAGCGCCACCGGGTTGGCGCCCTCGACCTCTGGATGAATGGCCACCTGATAGCGGCCGGGCGAGGGGAGCTTCATCGCCCGAAAATCGGCCACAAACGGTACGTTGACCAGCTCACCGGGATCGTGGCCCGACCCCAGCTTCACCTGGACCTCGCCCACCATCTCGGCCAGCTTTCGCCCATCGGCATCCTCAACTCGCACCCTGATCTTGTTGGGCTCAGCGGCCTCCACCGGAGACATCTCCAGCACCAGCGCCAGCATGACTCCGATGGGCGCGGGAAACGACTCCCGATACACCCGGGTGATGCCCGCTGAGCTCACAAACAGCAGTCCCTCCCGCACCTGGGCAAAATCACACAGCGTGGCAACCCTGATCTCCATGATCGCCAATCAGCCCTCTGCCCGCAGGAACGCCACTAGATGACCATAACCCCTCTGAGACGACAGAATGTAGGCTCGCCGCGCTGTTCCGCGAGAGCATCGGAAAGGACCGACCATGGCTGACGCCACCATCGAGGACTACTACGTCGAGGATCGCACCTTCGCCCCGGCCGCCGATTTCGCCGCTGCCGCACTGGCCAACGACCACTCGCTCTACGACGAGGCCGAAGCCGACTACGAATCGTTCTGGGCCCGGCAGGCCCGCGATCTGCTGAGTTGGGACACTGATTTCAGCACCGTTTTGGAGTGGGAGCTGCCCTTTGCCCGCTGGTTCATCGGCGGCACCCTCAACGTGTCGTACAACTGCCTCGACCGCCACGTGGAAGCGGGCCAGGGCGACAAGATCGCCTTCCACTGGGAGGGCGAGCCGGGTGACACCCTCACCATCACCTACGCCGACCTGCTCACCGAAGTGTCCAAGTTCGCCAATGTGCTCAAGGGGCTGGGATTGGGCGCGGGCGACCGGGTGGCCATCTATATGCCGATGATCCCCGAGCTTCCGGTGGCCATGCTGGCCTGCACCCGCATCGGGGTGGCCCATTCGGTGATCTTCGGCGGTTTCTCCCCCGACGCCATCGTCGACCGCTGCGAGGATGCCGAGGCCCGCCTGATCATCACCGCCGATGCCGGCTACCGCCGGGGCGCTCCCTCGCTGCTGAAGCCCAACGTGGACACCGCCCTCAGCCAGGGTGCGCCTTCGGTGGAGCACGTGGTGGTGGTCAACCGCTGCGACACCGACGTTGATATGGCCGAGGGCCGGGACCTGTGGTGGCACGACCTCATGGCCGATGCCTCGGCCGACTGCCCGCCTGAGCCCATGGACTCCGAGGCGCTCCTCTATCTGCTGTACACCTCCGGCACCACCGCCAAGCCCAAGGGCATCATGCACACCACCGGCGGCTACCTCACCCAGGTGGCCTTCACCCACAAGTACGTTTTCGACCTCAAGCCCGACAGCGACGTGTACTGGTGCGCGGCCGACATCGGCTGGGTTACCGGCCACAGCTACATCGTGTACGGCCCGCTGGCCAATGGTGCCACCTCGGTGATCTACGAGGGCACCCCCGACACCCCGGGCCGCGACCGGCTCTGGGACATCGTAGAGCGCTACGGCGTCACCCAGCTCTACACCGCCCCCACCGCCATCCGCACCTTCATGAAGTGGGGAGCCCAAGAGCCGGCCAAGCACGACCTGTCCAGCCTGCGGGTGCTGGGCACGGTGGGCGAGCCCATCAACCCCGAGGCGTGGATGTGGTACCACACCCATATCGGCGGGGAGACCTGTCCCATCGTGGACACATGGTGGCAGACCGAGACCGGCGGCCACATGATCTCCCCGCTGCCCGGCGTGACCACCACCAAGCCGGGTTCGGCCACCCACCCCATTCCCGGGGTGTTCGCCGAACTGGTAGACGACGACGGCCGCCCGGTGGAGCGGGGCGGCGGCTACCTCACCATCACCCACCCGTGGCCGTCGATGCTGCGGGGCATCTGGGGCGACCCCGAACGCTACCGGGAGACCTATTGGAGCCGGTTCGAGGGCCGCTATTTCGCCGGCGACGGGGCCAAAGTCGACGACGACGGCTACCTGTGGCTGCTCGGCCGGGTGGACGACGTGATGAACATCTCCGGCCACCGCATCTCCACCACCGAGGTGGAGTCGGCCCTGGTGGACCATGCCGCGGTGGCCGAGGCCGCCGTGGTGGGCGCGGCCGATGACACCACCGGCCAGGCCATCATCGGCTATGTGATCTTGCGAGGCAGCCACGACGCCACCGACGAGCTGGGCGAGGAGGTTCGCCAGCATGTGGCGACCAAGCTGGGGCCCATTGCCCGCCCCAAGACGGTGGTACTGGTTCCCGACCTGCCCAAGACCCGCTCGGGCAAGATCATGCGCCGCCTGCTGCGGGATGTGGCCGAGGGCCGCAGCCTGGGCGACACAACCACTCTGGCCGACCAGTCGGTGGTGGATGAGATCCGTACCCGGGCCGCCGAGTCCCCCCAAGAAGATTGAGCAGCCCAACCGACACATCCCACTGGAGATGGCGCGACGGCCCCATCGGTGGCGGCCCCGCGGTGATCGTGGATGTGGACGGGGTCATTTCCGATGCCAGCAGTCGCCAGCACTTGGCCAAGGCCCGCCGCTGGGATGAGTTCTTCGCCGGCTGCCCTGACGACCCCCCACTGGAGGCGACGGTGGCGTTGGTCAGCTCACTGGCCGCCGATCTCACGGTGGTGCTGCTCACCGCCCGCCCCTGGCACCTGCTCAGTGACACGCTGGTCTGGCTGAAGATGCATGAGGTCCGCTGGGACCTGCTGATCCTGCGACCCCCCAATGGCGGCGGCTCCTCGCGGGCGTACAAGTCCACCGAGGTGGGCAACCTCCGCCACCACGGATTCGACTTGCTCTACGCCCTCGAAGACGACCCCCGCAACGTGGAGATGTACGCCGAGGCCGAGGTTCCCTGTGTCTACGTCTACTCCGGCTACTACGACCGCTGACAGGTGTGATCTCAGGTGGCGGAGTGTTGTGGCCAGACGCCCACAACCGGATGGTCGGCGTCGACAGGTCCCACACCAGCAGCACCGCCTGGTGCTTTGAGGCCTGTCACCTCGAAGAATTCAGCGTTGACGTCGGTGAACTCCTGGTATTCAGCAGGGAGAAACGTCTCGGGGTAGATGGCTTCAACAGGGCAGGCCGGTTCACAAGCCCCGCAGTCGATGCATTCGTCGGGATTGATGTAGAGCATCCGCTCACCCGTATAAATGCAGTCCACCGGGCATTTGGACACGCAGGCAGCATCTTTGACATCAATACAGGTGGGGCCGATCACGTAGGTCATGAGCACTCCCGATAGCCGGGATGGTGCTCGTAAACCCGCTCGAGCATGTCGAGATAGTCGGGCTCGGATGCAATCGACAGCGGGTTGGGCTGTTGGCCGGGATAGCCGATCAGTCGACGTACCTCGGCGCTGAGAAAATAGGCACCCACAACAGTCGTAGACAGCACGCCAAAATCGCCGGGCCGCTGCGAGGCCAGATGGCGCACAAAGGCATCGAGACCTTCCGCAGGTGCCTCATCGAGAAGAGACAGCAGCGGCCCGGCAAGAGCAGGGGCGGCGTCCAAAAACCGATCGAGCAGACCCTCCGAAACGCCGACCGTTGAGGCCGCAGGCATATTTCGTCCCTCAGGCACGAGCACATCGGCCAGGCGGTCCAGCGTGAGACGTTGGGCTGGTGTCGGCCCAGAGCCACTCATGCAGGAATCTCCTGCGACGCCCTAGCCTCAATCAGATGATCGGTCACCCGTAGCGCGTTCGCCATGATCGTGGCCGTTGGATTGGCCGACCCGCCGGTCACAAATACACCGCCGTCGATCACATAGAGGTTGGGCACGTCGTGGGCGCGGCACCAACGATCCACCACTGAAGTCTGAGGATCGTTGCCCATCCTGGTAGTGCCCAGCACATGACCGATTCCGGTAGGCCACACGTCGCGCACGAGGGTGGACACCGCTCCCGATGCCCCTGCCGCCTGAACGGCGCGTGCCACATTGAAGTCGAGCATTCTTCTGGTGTTATCCGACACCCGGTACTCGACGTGAGCGGCGGGCAGTCCCGACGAGTCGCACATCGTCGGATCAAGGGTGACCCGGTTGTGGTCTTCGGGGAGATCCTCGGCCTGGATGCCCCAGGTGAAAGCGTGTCCCAAAACTTCATCGGCCGCCCGATGGAAGTTCGCGCCCCATACGGCTTCGAAGCCCTCGTGGCGATGAGCCTCCTGGAACTCCGCCGCGGCGAACATGGGCCCTCCATGCGGCATCACCATCCACTTGGCACCACGCACGAAATCGCGGTCGGGGTGGGTCTCGGCAAACTCCAACGAATAGATGACCTGTCCCCAGGGCCCCTCCCAGCTGTCAAGTAGATCCTCGCAGACGACCGTCACCGTGCGATAGGGGTGCTGCATGAGCCGGCGGCCAACCAGTCCCGAAGAGTTGGCCAGACCGTCGGGGAACCGCGATGATGCCGACAACAGCAATAAACGAGCGGTTCCCACCGCGTTCGCGGCCAACATCACCACCTGCGCCTGCTGGAAATGCTCGATGCCATCGCGGTCCAGGTAGATAGCGCCTCGCACCCGGCCCCGCTCGTCCACGGGAATCCCCGCTACTCGGGCACCGGTCACCAAGCGGGCACCCGCGGCCTGTGCGGAAGGCCAATGGGTGAGCGATGGAGTGGCCTTGGCGTTCTCCGGGCATCCGGTCATACATGTGCCTCGCCGCTGACAGGCTTGGAGGTTCCCGTGGCGGCGCGAGGCGATTGCATTCGCGCCGGGCCACCAGTGCCAGCCCAGCCGATCCATGCCCTCAGCGGCGACCCGTCCGATCTTTCCGATGGGTATCGGCGGGTTGGGATAGGGATCCATCTCGGGCAGGGCCGGGTCGCCGCCCAAGCCAGACACCGACATGTCGCGGGCCACCTGTGCGTAGGAATCAGCCAGATCGTCCCAGCCGATGGGCCAGTCGTCGGCGATGCCATCAAGTGTCCGCACCCTGAAGTCGGAAGCCAGCATCGGCTGCCACATCGCAGCCCATTGCACCAGCCCACCACCAACGCCGTTGTACATGACGGGGCGCACGTCGGCATTGCCGGTCAGCGGATAGTCGGCCAGCCCTCGGCGGGCGTTGGGATCGGGATTCCAGCGCTCGATCCATGCCAGCTCAGCTTCTGGTTGGGCACTCATATAATCTGCCGGACCAACCCAGTCGCCCTGTTCAAGACAGACCACCTCGAATCCGGCGGCTGCCAGGCGAGCGGCGGCGACCGAGCCCGAGGCACCGGCGCCAATTATCAGAACGTGCGATTGGTGCCCCTGCGTCACCATATTGAAATAATATACTTTGCTGAAGATAGCCATCCCCTCGTGGAAGTGACCGATTTGCACTCGCCAGACCAGAACAACGAAAACTCCAACTGGCACAACCCGCCCTCCACCGTCCGCCTTCGCGACGCCGATCGCCCGCCGCTCACCGTGCAGGTAGTGGGCAACGAGATCAAACGGCTGCGCAAGCTCCAGGGTTGGACGCTTGAGCAACTCGGCTCGGCTTCAGGGGTCAGTGCCGGACTGCTCTCGCAGGTCGAACGGGGGCAGGGCAACCCGTCGTTCAACACGCTCGTGCAGGTGGCCCACGCGCTCGGCATTCCAGTAGCACGCCTGGTCGCCGGCGAGCAGATGACTTCGCCCGTGGTAAGACGTGAGGACCGCCGCCGGCTCAATCTCCCCAACGATGAGCTGGTCGTGGCCGAATTGCTCACCGCCCGACCCGATAGCGCCCTTGAGGTAATCCGCATTGAGACCGAGCCGGGGTACTCCACCGAGGACACTCCGTTTATGCACGAAGGCGAGGAATTTGGCATCGTTTTGGAGGGAACGCACGCCGTCAACGTCGGCGGCACCCGCTACGTGCTGCGGGCGGGCGACTCGATCTCCTACGACTCCACCATCCCCCACTGGTACGAGAACCCCGGCGATGTCACTTCGGTGTCGCTGTGGGTGGTGACCCCGCCGAGCTTCTGAGGCGATGGGCGAATCAGTCACCCGACCGGCCGCCGACGCGCCGGTGATGGCCCAAAGCGACGTGGTCGTGGTGGGGGGCGGGCCGGCTGGTTTGGCCGCGGCCGTCTCAGCCGCCCGCCAAGGGGCGAGCGTGACTCTCTTGGAGCGCTACGCCCATCTGGGAGGCCTGGCAGCAGGAGGAATGGTGCTGGTGCTCGACGATTTTGCCGATGGCGCTGAGGAGGTCACCGTTCACGGGATCGCCCAGGAGATGGTGGATCGCCTCGAGGCGCTGGAACTGGCCGTGTATGCACCACCCGAAGACAGGGTGCTCAGCGACGAGATGTGGAATCGCTGGTCCCGTTGGGGTGTGTTCGACCTCTACGCCAAGGGCCCCAAGAAGTCCATCGTCTATGCCGTGGCCTTCGATCCCGACGGATGGAAGCGCGTGGCAAACGACCTCGTCGAAGAGGCAGGGGTCGACGTTCGGCTCCACTCATGGTTTTCGGCGCCGATCATGGAGGGCGACACCATCTCCGGTGTGATCTGCGAAACCAAGACCGGCCCCCAGGCTGTCCTAGGCGATGTTGTGATCGACGCCAGCGGCGACGCCGATGTGGCCGCTACCGCGGGCGCTCCTTTTGTGGAGGGCTCCTACATGGTGACCACGGTCTTTCGCCTCGGCAACGTGGATACCGATGCCGCCGAGCACTTTGAGCACACCCAACCCGCCGAGTGCCACGCGGTCAACCGCGAGGCGCGGCGCATCCTCGGCGGCTCCTGGGCGATGTGGTGGTTGAAAACACCTTTGCCGGGCGTGGTGTGGTGCAACTGTCCGCACATGACCGGATACGACGGGCTGAGGGTGGAAGATCTCACCGCCGCCGACCGAGAGGGGCGCAAGAGAATCGCCAGCCTCGTGGAATACGCGCGCGGGCAATATCCGGGGTTTGAGAAGGCTGTTGTGATCGACGTGGCACCCCAGATCGGGGTACGCCAGTCGCGCCTCATCGATGGCGAGTACGTCGTCACCAAAGACGATGTGGTCAACCGGGTGCACTTTATCGACAGCGTGGCCCGCGGCCGCGGCTACTACACCCCGTACCGGGCAATGCTGCCGCGCAAAGTGGAGCAGCTTCTGGTCGCCGGGCGGCACTACTCAGTGACTCCCGAGGCCCAGAAGCTGTCTCGGGAAATCCCTCCCTGTATGGCGATGGGCGAGGCGGCGGGCACGGCCGCCGTCGAGGCGCTGGACTCCGGTGTTGCCGTCCGCAAAGCGGACGTCGCAGCAGTCCAGCGCCGCCTGCGCCGTCAAGGCGCCGACCCGGGAGATATCCCCTCCCCCCGGGCGCGCCCGGCCAGCCCCCCTGCGAAGGGGGCCCCGTGAGCGGCGGGGCCGCGGACAGCAACGCGGCCCAGCCGCTGGCCGGGATAAGGATTCTGGATTTCTCGCAAATCATGATGGGCCCAGTCGCCACTCAGCTTCTGGCCGACCATGGGGCAGACGTGCTGAAGATCGAGCGTCCCGGCAGCGGCGATATTTTCCGACACGCCATCGTCGACCCCGACGGCGCCGAGCATCCCGCCTTCGGGGCGGTGAACCGCAACAAGCGCAGCCTGGTGGTCGATGTCCGCGTACCCGAGGGATTGGCCCTGATCGACGAACTCGTGGCGGGGGCCGACGTGGTGGTCAACAACTACCGGCCCGGCGTGATGGAGCGCCTGGGTTTGGGTTACGAACGCCTGTCGGTGATCAATCCCGGCATCGTCTATGCCCAAGGCACCGGCTTCGGCACCGAAGGGGTGTACGCGCACAAAGGCGGTCAGGACATCCTGGCGCAGGCTCTCACCGGGGCTATGTCGCACAAAGCCGACGATGGCCATCCCACCGCGATCTACCCCATATCGCTTGCCGACTACACCGCCGGAATGCACATGGTGCAGGGAATACTCATGGCGCTGCTTCAACGGACCCGCACCGGGCTCGGCCAGAGGGTCGAGGTCTCGCTCTACGACTCCCTTCTCGCCATGCAGATCTTGGAAGCCACCACGTCGTTGATGGGCCGGGGCATCGTGAACTGGGCCCGACTCCCCCTAGTGGGCACGTTTGCCGCAGCCGACGGCGAAGTCGTTCTAGTGGGTGCCTTCAAGCCGAATCCGCTACGCGACATCTGCGCCGCCCTTGAGATGCCAGACCTCTCGGCCGAGCCCGACTTCGCAACTATGGCCGATCAAGCTGTCAACCGACCCCGCCTTCAGGCCTTGATCGCCGAGGCCATCGGTCGGTTCACCTCTGCCGAGGTGATCGAGCGTCTCGAGGCCCAAGACGTGCTCTGCGCGCCGGTACGAACCCTCGAAGAAGCCTTGGACGACCCACATACTGCGCCGATGATCGTGGAGATGCCTAGACCGGCTCTTGAGCCGCTTCGCTCTCTGGCTTCTCCAGTACACCTCCCGGACACACCAGCCTCCGTGCGGCACTCCCCACCGGGTCTCGGCGAGGGTACAGCCGAGGCGTTGGCGGATTACGGAATCGAATCTGAGCGCGTGAAGGCGCTCGTAACTGCGGGAGTTCTGGCATGAGCATTGATCTAGTCGTGACCGACCACGTCGCCCGGGTAACGATCAACCGCCCCGACCGGCTAAACGCCATCGACGAGGCCCACCAAGACGAACTGCTGCGAACCTGGGAAGCCATCGAAGCTGACCGCTCCGTGCGAGTAGTTGTGCTCACCGGCTCTGGCGACCGCGCCTTCTGCGCCGGCGACGACATGCGCGCCGAGGGCGCCAAGGACCTCGACTACTGGCTGCGACCCCGCCGAGATGGCTTCGGCCACTTGCCGCTGCGCGACTCACTGGACGTGCCCGTGCTGGCCAGGGTCAACGGCTACGCCCTTGGAGGCGGTTTGGAGCTGGTGGTGGGGTGTGACTTGGCGGTGGCATCAGAGGACGCGGTGTTGGGTTTCGTGGAGCCCCGCCTCGGTCGCCTTCCCCTCGACGGGGGAATCGTGTCGCTGGCGCGGCAACTCCCCGCCAAGTGGGCCATGGAAGTCCTGTTGACCGGCAAACGGTTCAGCGCCACCGAGGCGCTCGCTCTGGGTTTGTTGAACGAAGTCGTTCCCGCGGCCGAACTCGACACAGCGGTGGACCGCTGGCTGGAGGAACTGCTGGCGTGCGCGCCCCTATCGCTGCGGGCAATCAAGCAGATTGTGCGCCGCACCCCCCACATGACCGCAGCCGACGCAAGAATGGCCAACCTTCCGGCGCTGGTTGAGGTGCTGACGTCGTCCGATTGCGACGAAGGGATCCGGGCCTTCAGCGAAAAACGAGCCCCGCGCTGGGAGGGCCGTTGAGTCACCCAGGTCGGTCGGGCGTTGAACTTATTTTTGATTAATTGAAAATCTTTACTTTCGATTAATTGAAGATTTGCACTAAAGTGAACTCACTGCCATGAGCAGGGAGGAATCTGATGAGAAATCGACTCAAGTTCGCGGCCATCCTGCTGGCCCTCACCCTTATTGCCGCTGCCTGCGGAAACGATGACGACGGAGGCACCGCCGACCCAGAACCCGCCCCCGCGCCAACTGATGCGCCAACGCAGGCGCCAGCACCCGAGCCTACGGAAGCGCCGACTGTCGCTCCGATGCCCGACCCAGAACCCGCCGAAGCACCGTCGGTAGCCCTTGTTGCCAACCAAAAGGCCGGAGACCTTGGTCCCATCGACGATCTTGTACGAGGTCTCGAGATGGTGGAGGCCGACTTTGGCGCCGAGACGACGTTCATCGAGGCGACCGATCCGTCAACCTTCGAAACCACCCTGCGCAACCTGGCCAACCAAGGCACCGACATCATCGCGGTGACTTTCCCGCCCATGCAGGATGCCGTCGTCGCCGTCGCGCCGGACTTTCCTGACACTCGCTTTATCCATGTATTCGGATTCGAGGGAGGCGTCGACAACCTCGTCTCTATTGGATTCGACTACTACAAGGGCACCTACTTGGCCGGCATTCTGGCGGGCGCACTGAACACCACCGGCAAGGTGGGGTTCGTGGGTGGTGTTTCGATCCCGCCGCTGAACGCCGACTACAACGCCTTCGTGGCCGCAGCCCAGACCAAGAACGCCGCCATAACGGGAGAGGCGGCGTTCGCCGACTCCTTCGAGGATCCCGCCAAAGGCCGAGAACTCGGCGCGGCGCTCTACGACGGCGGGGTGGAAGTCATCATGACCGACGCCGCGGCCACCGACCTCGGTGTGATCCAGGCCGCCGAGGAGAAGGGCGGCTACGTGATCGGCGGCTCGGTGAACTACTTCGACAGCCCGGCCGTGATCGGAGGAGTCCTGCTCTACTGGGCTGAGCTCCTCCACGCCCAGGTCGGGCACGCCCTGAGCGACGACTACACGCCCGGTTACGTCGGCGCCGGGGTGGCCGAGGGCGGGGTGGACCTGGTGGTCAACCCCGAGTTCCTGGCCAACGGCCCGGCGGAGATGGTGGAGATCATCAACGCCACTCTCGCCGAGATCGATGCCGCCCGCTCGCAGATCAAGGACGGGTCTCTCGAGGTTCCCTTCGATCCCGAACTCTGAGACCGATAATCTCGCACCGATGACGGTGCCGAGCAGTCCGGCATCGGCCGGAGTCCCGGCGGTCCGCTGCCGATCGCTCGGAGTGTCCTTCGGCAGCGTTCGGGCTCTTCACCGGGTCAGCCTCGATCTCGCCCCGGGGCGGATCCACGCCCTGGTCGGCCAGAACGGGGCGGGCAAGACCACCCTGGCGAAGGTGCTGGGAGGCCTCCAGGCCCCGGACACGGGCGATGTGCACATCGCAGGCCGCGAGATCCCTCCGGGCGACGTGCGTGCCGCACGAGCCGCAGGACTCGCGATGGTGCACCAACACTTCTCATTGCCTCCGTCCTTCACGGTCGCAGAGGCTCTGGAGTTGACCGCCGCTCGACCGGGAGGTCGTCCGCTCTACCGGCGGAACGAACTGCACCGGCGCTGGCGGGACGATGTGGCCGAGATCGGCGGTGAGGCTGTGCTGTCGACCCGCATCCGGGATCTCCCCGTCGAGACCCGCCAGTCCTTGGAGATCGTGCGGGCAATGGCGGCCGACGCGCGGATTCTGATGCTGGACGAGCCCACCGCCCTGCTTACACCGGCGGCCATCGACGCGCTGTTCGAGCGCCTGCGACGCCTTCGCGAAGACGGGGTCACGATCCTCGTCGTGTTGCACAAGCTGCGGGAGGTGGCTGCGGTGGCCGACACGGTGAGCGTGCTGCGCGACGGCGAGCTGGTCCTGGGTCCGAACGAGATGTCCGAGGTGTCCCAGGGCCGGCTCAGCGACGCCATCGTCGGACCCGCGTCTCAGGCAGACCGCGCCGTGGGCGTGGAGGCAGCTCCCGGCGCAGAGCAGCAGACGCTGCTGGAGCTGGCGCGGGTCTCGAGCCGGGCATCGGCCTTCGAGCCCGGTCTGGGCGGCATCGACCTCAGCGTCGAAGCTGGCGAGATAGTGGGCATCGCCGGGGTGGAGGGCAACGGGCAGCGGAGTCTCGTCTCGGTCATCGCCGGCCTGAACGCCGTGACCGAGGGCTCTGTGCTCCTGGGCGGAACCGACGTGACCCGCGCTCCTCCCGCCCGGAGACGGCGGCGAGGGCTGCGCCTGGTGCCCTTCGACCGCAACAGCGAGGGGATCAGCCGCCGTGCACCTCTCTGGTTGAACCAGTCGGCGCTACGGCTCATCGGACGGCGCCGTCGACGACTCCCGCTGATCTCCCTGCGCCAGTACAAGCGGCAGGCAGCCACCGAGATGGACCAATGGCGGGTCCGCTACGACGCGGTCACCCAACCAGCCGAGAGCCTCTCCGGCGGCAACGTGCAGCGCCTGATCCTGTCGCGTGAGCTGGCCCCCGGACTGCAGGTGCTCGTGGCCGCGCAGCCCACCCGCGGCCTGGACTTCTCGGCCACCAGCTTCGTGCGTCGCTCGCTGCGAGGACTGCGGGACGCGGGGGCGGGCGTCCTGCTGGTGTCGTCCGACCTCGACGAGCTGTTCGAGCTCTCCGACCGCGTGCTCGTGATCTACGGCGGGCGCATCGTGGCCGGTTTCGAAGCCCCCTACGAGCGGCGCGCGGTGGGGGACGCCATGACGGGGGCACGACGGTGACCGGCGGCCTGCAACGGGTGGCGTCCACCATCCTGCTGGTCGGTGTCTCGTTCCTGCTGACCGCGCTGATCCTGTGGGTCAGCGGCTACCGCGTGGGCGACGTCTTCTCCGGCGTCATCCAGGGGTCGATGACCGCGACGGGCGCAGCTACCTCATCGATCCGGTGGGCGATCCCACTGCTGCTGATCGGCATGGGAGTGGTGATCGGCTTCCGGGCGGGGTTCTTCAACATCGGCGGGCAGGGCCAGTTCTACGTGGGCGCCTGCTCGGCCCTGGTTGTAACGCTGGGCTGGCGCGGGGGCCCGGCGCCGCTGGTGGTCCTGTGCGGGACGCTGGCGGCGGTCATCGCCGGGCTGACCTGGTCGCTGCTCCCCGGCTACCTGCGGGTCCGCTTCGGCACCGACGAGGTGCTGACCACGCTGATGATGAGCTTCATCGGCGCGCTAGTGCTCCAGTACCTGACCGCCGGACCCTTGCGCAACCCGTCGGGCACCGGCCAGACGGCGGCCAGCGAGCGCATTCCCGAAGCGTTCCGCATCACCGACAGCTCCGGCGTCTCAGCCACCGTCCTGCTGCTGGTCGGCGGCGTGGCCGTGCTGGTCTGGCTGCTGCTGGAGCGCACCCGATTCGGGCTGGCCATGACCCTGGTGGGCCGGAACCCAACGATGGCCCGGTGGCAGGGAGTCGACGTGCGCCGGGTGGGCCTCGTCAACTTCGCACTGTCCGGGGCGCTGGCCGGCCTCGCCGGCGCGGTCGAGCTCTACGGCCCGGCGGGGCGGCTGGTCACAGGCTTCTCACCTGAGGTTGGCTTCACGGCCGTCGTGGTGGCGCTCGTCGGCCTGCTCAGCGTCGGAGGCACGGTCGTGGCCGCAGTCTTCTTCGGCGTCTTGCAGTCGGCCATCCTCTTCCTGCCGATCGTGACAGACCTCCCGCCACCCGCCCTGGTGCTGCTGCACGGCATGGTGGCCTTCCTGGTGACCGTCAAGTTCCGGGCGGTGCGCCTGCGCCGGACAGGACCCGCCTCAGAGGCTCCGACAGGCTGATGGAACAGATCCTGGCCACCACCCTTCGCTCGGCCGCCCCGCTCGTGCTGGTCGCAACGGCAGGCGTCTTCGCCTTCCGGGCCGGGATCTTCCATCTCGGACTCGAGGGGCTGATGATCACCGGTGCATTCACAACCGTGGCCGTCGCCGAGGCCACCGGATCGGTGGAGCTCGGGATCCTCGCCGCCATCGGCGTGTGCATGGCCCTCTCCGCGGTGTACTGGTGGGTGATCGGGCCTCTCGGCGCCAACGTCATCATCGCCGGGCTGGGCCTCACGTCCATCGGCCTCGGGGGCACCGCCTTCGCGCTGGGAGCCATCTTCGACCGGCGCGGCTCCCTGTTCACCGACGTGGTGCTGCCCCGACCCGTGAGCGGGATCACGTCGGGTCCGGGCGTCATCGTCTCGGAGCACTCGATCCTGGTGTGGCTCACGCCGCTGATAGTGCTGGCCGCATGGGTCGTGCTGCGGCGGAGCCGTTTCGGGCTGCGCCTCGCCGCGGCGGGCGAGTACCCGTTCGCAGCCCGCACCGCCGGTGTTAATCCGTCAATCATGAGGCTCCAGGCGCTGCTGATCGCCGGAGCTCTGTGCGCTCTGGGCGGCGCGGAGCTGTCGGTCGGGGCGCTGCACAACTTCACCGAGAACATGACCAACGGTCGAGGGTTCATCGCTTTCGTGGCGGTGATCTTCGGGGCCTGGCATCCCATCGGCGCAGCCTTCGCCGGGTTGTTCTTCGGGTTCGCCGACGCCATCGGCATCCAGTCGCAGATCAACATCACGGAGCGGGTGCCGCGGGAATTCGTCCTGATGATCCCCTTCGTGCTCACAATCTTCGCCGTCTGGCTGGGCGGGCTCTGGCGCCGCCGCTCCCTGGAGGCCGAGGCGGGCTACGCAGAGCTGCGGGAGCCGGACTATTGAGGGAGCAACACCCGTAGCTTCACGCTCTTCGTAGCAGCACCGATGGCCCGCAGGCCTTCCCGCTAGTAGCGGTAGTGGTCGGGCTTGTAGGGCCCGTCGACGTGCACGCTGATGTAGTCGGCCTGCTGGGGAGTCAGCCTGGTCAGGCGGACGCCGAGGGCGTCGAGGTGCAGCCGGGCCACCTCCTCGTCTAGGCGGCGGGGCAGGGTGGTCACGGACACCGGCATGGAGTCGGCGTTGGCGTGCAGGTCCATCTGGGCCAGCACCTGATTGGTGAAGCTGCACGACATCACGAAGCTGGGGTGTCCGGTGGCGTTGCCCAGATTCAGCAGGCGCCCCTCGGACAGCACGATCACCGAGTGGCCGTCGCCGAAGACGTACTCGTCCACCTGGGGCTTGATGTTGACCCTCTGGACGTCCGACATCCGGTTGAGCCCGGCGATGTCCACCTCGTTGTCGAAGTGTCCGATGTTTCCCACGATGGCCTGGTGCTTCATCCGGGCCATGTGGCCTGCGCGGATGACGCCCGCGTTGCCGGTGGCGGTCACGAAGATGTCGCCGATGGCCACCACCGCCTCCAAGGTGTTCACCTCGTAGCCCTCCATGGCCGCCTGCAGCGCACAGATCGGGTCGATCTCGGTGATGATCACCCTGGCCCCCTGGCCCCTCAGCGCCGTTGCGCAGCCCTTGCCGACGTCGCCGAAGCCGCACACCACGGCCACTTTGCCGCCGATCATCACGTCGGTGGCCCGGTTGATGCCGTCGAGAAGCGAGTGGCGGCAGCCGTAATGGTTGTCGAACTTGGACTTGGTGACCGAGTCGTTCACGTTGATGGCCGGAAACAGCAGCTCGCCCCGCTCCAGCATCTGCTGCAACCGCATGACGCCCGTGGTCGTCTCCTCGGACACCCCCCGGATGGACGGCACGATCCGCGAGAAGAACCCGCCATCATCGCTTGCGATCGACCGCAGCCGGTCGAGCACCACCGACCACTCCTCGGAGTCGTCGTCGGTCGCGGTGGGAACCGCTCCAGCCTGTTCGTACTCGAGCCCCTTGTGGACCAGCAGCGTGGCGTCGCCGCCGTCGTCGAGAATGAGGCTCGGCCCGCGGCCGTCGGGCCAGCGGAAGATCTGCTCGGTGGCCCACCAGTACTCCTCCAGGGTCTCGCCCTTCCAGGCGAACACCGGCACTCCCCGGGGTTCGTCGACGGTGCCGGCAGGTCCGACGGCCACAGCCGCGGCGGCATGATCCTGGGTCGAGAAGATGTTGCAGCTCGCCCACCGGACCTCGGCGCCCAGAGCGACCAGCGTCTCGATGAGCACGGCGGTCTGGACCGTCATGTGCAGCGATCCCGCGATCCGGGCGCCCGCCAGGGGCTGATCGTCCATGTAGCGGCCCCGCAGCGCCATCAACCCCGGCATCTCGTGCTCGGCCAAGCGGATCTCGGCGCGCCCGAGCGGGGCCAGCGAGAGGTCGGCGACACGCCTGTCGCTACCAGCGGTTGGGGCCACAGCCATCACCTTCGATCATGGGTCCTCCCGAACGCGCCGCGACGCCAACTCCGCCACCGCGTCGCCGACCAGGACCAGGTCCAGCAACTGCGCGAGTGCGCCCTCCCCGGCCGCCCTCACTTCGTGGAGGGCGGTCACCTCGCCTTCGAGCAGGTCGATGCGGTCGGTGAGCCCCGGGGGCTCGAAGTCGTGGCGCAGCACGATCGCGGTGACGCCGGCTGGAATCCGCTGGGCCAGCGTGCGGAAGGACGCGGCCTCAGCCTCATCGGCCGGGAGGTTGCGCCGCACCGAGGACACACCACCGATCCGGTCCAGTTGGTGGACCCACCGGCGGGCGGCGTGCTTGCCCACGCCCCCAGCGCCGCACACGACCGCCATCCGGTCCTGCATGCCCGCGGCCAGAGTCTCCAGCTGTGCAGGATCGGCATCGATGAGCCTGCGGCGGGCCTCGATCTGCTCGGCGCTCTCGGAGATCAGCCTGTTCATGCCTTCCAGCACACCGACGCGCTCGAGCAGCACCAGCACCGGCACGATCACGACGCCAAGTCCTGCCGCGCGGCCGGCGAACGGGTCCACCCGAGTTATGGGAACCCCCCAGCCGGTGCACAGTGACATCAGCTCGCCCCCGGAGGTGACCGCCACCATGTGCGCGCCGCTGGCGCGAGCAACGCGGGCTGCGGCCACGGTCGGCCGGTCGTCACCCGACTGGGAAACGGCCACCACCAGCGACGACTCTGAGAGCCAGGCGGGGCTTATGCCACCGGTGGCGAGCACCGGCTCCGAGCCCTGGAGGTGCGCGACCGACTCCACCACATCGCCGGCCACCCCTCCCCCGCCCGCACCGACGATCACCACTTCGGAGATCTCGCCGGGCGCGGGCAGGCCCTCCACGTCCGCGGCGGCCACTGCCGCGTCGCGCACCTGGTCGGGCAGGTGCCGGAGCGCCTCGAACAGGTCGTCGGTGGCCATGGTGCGCGGTCGTGCTCAGCCTGCGCCGTCGCCGCCGGTCTCGAAGGTGGGACCGACTCCGTCGGCCTCCGCCTTGGCCAGCAGGCGTCCGTGCTCGGGATCGTCCACCGAATCGGCCTCGTCCAGCAGCATCACAGGTATCCCGTCCTCCACCCTGTAGCGGAGACGCAACCGGGGGTTGTACAAGCTGCCCTCGTCGGAGAAGTACAGCAGCGGCCCCTTGTCGCTGGGGCAGGCGAGAATCTCCAGCAGGCGGGCATCGAGTGTCACGCGGCCACCTCCTCTAGCGGTGGGGTCCCCCTGATGCTACGGAGTGATCAGCGCGAGAACGTCAGCGACTCGGGCGGGGATGTCGGCTGGGTCACCGGACTCCAGGTTCAGGCGCAGCAGGGGCTCCGTGTTCGACGGCCTCAGGTTGAACCACCAGTCGCCGCAATCGACGGTCAGGCCGTCGAGGCGATCCTGCTCGCAGCCCGCGAACGCGGCCGCCGCCCGCTCGATCATCGCAGCCTGGTCGGGCACATCGGTGTTGATCTCGCCCGATGCGGCGTAGCGCTCCAGCGGAGCGCCCAGGTCGCTGAGGTTGCCGTCGTGCCGGCCGAGCGCCTCCAGCAGGATCAGCACCGCGATCATGGCGCTGTCGGCGCCGTAGTTGCCCCGGAAGTAGTAGTGGCCGGAATGCTCGCCTCCGAACGCCGCGCCGCTGGAGGCCATGGCCTGCTTCATGAACGAGTGCCCCACCCGCGTCCGCACCGTTAGGCCTCCCCGCTCCTCAACGACTTCCGGCAGGGCTCTGGAGCAGATCACGTTGTGCACGATCGTCGCGCCGGGCTCGCGCTCGAGCATCACCGTAGCGATGATCGAGGTGGTCAGAGAGCCCGAGAGCGGCCGGGACCGCTCGTCCACCACGAACACCCGGTCGGCGTCGCCGTCGAAAGCCAGTCCGGCATCAGCCGAGACGGCTCCCACCCTGCGCTGGACATCCTGCAGGTTCTCCGGTCGGAGCGGGTCGGCCGGGTGGTTGGGGAACGTGCCGTCGAGCTCAGGATGAAGGTAGTCGACCTCGAAGGGCAGTGGATCGAAGACCGCCGGAGCCACCAGGCCACCCATGCCGTTGGCGGTGTCGACCGCCAGTCGCAGCGGCTGAAGCCCGCCAGGATCCACGAAGGACAGGACGTGTTCGACGTACCGGGCCAGGATGTCGTGTCGAGTGATCGATCCTGCGGTGACCGCCCGCGGCGGCTCGGAGGAGGCTCGGGCCTTGATCGCCTCCAATCCGGTGCCGGTCCCGATGGGCGACGCGCCAGGGCCGCAGAGCTTGATGCCGTTGTAGCCCACCGGGTTGTGCGAGGCGGTGAACATCGCGCCGGGGACGTCGAACAGCCCGGACGCGAAGTACACCATCTCGGTAGCGCACATGCCGATGTCCATCACGTCGACACCGGCCGCAGCCGCGCCCCGGCAGAAGGCCGCGGACAGCTCGGCGCCGTCGGGACGCATGTCGCGGCCTACCACCACACGGGCCGCGCCCCTATCGCGCCCGTGGCCCCCGAAGGCCGCTCCAATGGCGAAGCACGCTTCGGCGTCGATCTCGGATCCCACGATCCCGCGGATGTCGTAGGCCTTGAAGATGGCGTCGAGGTCGGCCACCGCCATCTACCCGCCGCGTCTGTTCGGGTAGCGGCCCAGCAGGGCCCGCGTCCGGATGCGGCACATGTCGAGCACCAGCTCCCAACCGTCGCTGACGACCCGGACCGAGGACGACTGCCGGTTGACGACCTCGACCGGCAACTCTCGCACATCCAGGCCCAGGCGGTCGGAGAGCCAGAGAATCTCCACGTCCATCGAGAACCGGTCCATCACCGAAGCCCCGGCCAGCGACAGGGCGGCTTCCCGGGAGAAGGCCTTGAGGCCGCACTGCGTGTCACGGCCGGGACTCAGCCTCAGCAACCACCGGACACCGGCCACGGTCCGGCTCCCAGCGCTGCGCAGCCAAGACGGGTCGGTGACGGCCACCGAGTCCGGATGGCGACGGTCGCCGACGACCACATCGGCGCCCCGCTCCACTTCTTCCAGCAGTGCTACGAGCTGGTTCGGCGCGTACGCGAGATCGGCATCGGTGAAGGCCACGACCTCGCCGGACGAGGCCCGCATCCCGGCCCGCACCGCTTCTCCCTTGCCCCGGTTCTGCCCGAGCTCCACCACGAAGTCGGCCCCCGCGGCTCTGGCCGCGGCCGCGGTGCCATCGTCGGAGCCATCGTCGACCACCACGATCTCCACTCCGCCGTCCGCCTTCACGCCGGCCAGGGCAGTGCGCAGCGCGGCGAGCGTGTCGCCGATGCGGCCAGCCTCGCGGTAGGCCGGGACGATCACCGAGAACCTCACGGCCGCGCCGAATCTCCGGATGCCTCGGTCGCACCCGACGTCTCGGTCGCACCGGTTCGGGCCCTCGGATCCCTCCACGCGCGCACCAGCAACCACACGACCGCCGCCAGTCCCACCAGGGTGACCGCCATCGAGAACCACTCCACCGGGCTGCGGCCGTAGGTCAGGCGGACCTCGGTACCGGTCGGCACCACCACCATGAAGTTGGGCGTGACGCGGTAGGGCCCCTGCGCGCCCGACACCGACCAGTTCGGGAAGTACGAGGTTCGCACCAGGACCGGAGATCCCACGCGGTCCACCGAGAACGAGATCGAATGGTCCCCGCGGACGAGGCCGCTGACCCTTGCCGGCTCAATGTTCTCGACCGGAGCGACATCTCCAAGGACGTCCGACAGCCGCCGCATCACCTGCTGGCGGCCCAGGTCAGCACCCGACGGGTCATAGCGGCGCTCACCACGAATGTCGGGAAGAGTCATCCGAGGCCAAGCGTCGGGACCGTCGGCCGCGAGCACAGGCCCGTCCCGACCGGTAGCCAGGAACGCTCCCACCGATGCCTCGAGCCACTCGTCGTCCGAGTCGTCGAGGCCGTCGACCACGACCGGCAGCCTCGACAGCCCGACCGCGGGAGCACTGCCGGACACCTCGAACACGACCCACGGGCCCAGCGACGTCGCGCCTACCTCGGTGAGGTCCGCCGCGGCTCGGGCCTGGCTCACCGCGTCCTCGGAGAACGCCATGTAGTAGCGGACCCCCATGAGCTGCAGGTGCTCGATGCCCGCGGCTACATCGAGGCCCGAATAGGGCAGGTCCCGCTGGGCTCGAGAGGGGGCGGCCGACAACTCCGACTGCATCAGGAAATGGTACGGGACGGTGGCCGAGGCCTCGAAGTAGAGGCCCTCCATCGACGCGATGCACCGGTCGGTCCAGTACGGCAGCAGCATGGGCGCCATCGGCGTGCCGTAGGAGCCGAGCCGGCCGGCCTCGTACTCCCAGAGGGCGGGGCCGCAGCCGTGGCTCTCACCGATCCGGTCCATGGTCTCGACGAGGTCCCAATACTCCGAGCTGCCCCCGCCGGCGGCCGTCGGCCCCCTGCCTTCGTAGCCCTCGAAGTTGTACTCGACCCAGTACGGCCCGAGGTTGGACTCGCTGGAACTGAACGGTCCCCAACGGTAGACGCCGTCGTCACCGACGCTGCCGCCCGGCAGCGACCGCAGCGGCAGCCCCACCAGTACCACTACCGCCACCGAGGCCAGCGCCACCGAGCCGCCCGCGAAGAGAGTGGCGGCCGATGGCCGGACCCGGCCCACCCGACCGGCCGCAGCTGTCTCGGCATCGGCGACGACCTCGGCGCCCGTGGCGGTCTCGGCAATCTCTGCGCCAGCGGCGGTCTCCTCGCCCTCCCTGCCCTCGGCAACCTCCGCGCCCGCGGTGGCACGGGCCGCCTGCCGCCGGTCGAGGGCCGAGCGGCCCGTCCGGATCGTCTCGCCGAGGCCGAGGGCCGCGGCCAGGTAGACGGTGAGGTAGTAGAAGGGCAGGATCCGCACGTTCCACAGGCGCCCCTCGGGCAGGATCAGGAAGCCGACGGCCACGATCGCCCCGGTCAGCGCCAGGGCCATGCCGAGCCGCTCCCGCCGGTAGAACAGCAGCACCGCGCCGGCCGCCGCCAGCACCACGAACAGCTGCAGCGGCGGGTCGTTCTCCAAGAAGCTGTAGTCAAAGGAACTGCGCGACCAGAGCGAGGACAGGTAGCGGCGCTCCTTGCCCCAACCCATGTCGTTCAGCAGGCCCCGGTTCCACCAGAACGGCAGCACCCACCATGCGCTGAGCGCCGCGGCCACGGCGCCGCTGGAGACGGTCCACACCAGCCGGCGTCGCCATTCGGCGGCCCTCCACGGCAGGACGAGCAGCAGGGCGGCCGCGGCGGCCAGCGCGAAGAACGCAGAGAACAGGTGCATCAGCCCGGTGAGGGCCAGCAGCGCGCCGGCCAGGATCCTGTGCCGGTCGGTCTGCATGCCCCGGACGGCGACTCCGATGTAGAGGACCGCGCTGGCCAAGCCCAGCGAGTAGGCGAACTCGCCCGCCATGGTGGACATCAGGTTCCCGCCGTAGATGTTGAACGAGCGGTCGAAGAGGAACAGCAGGGTGGCCACGGAGGCCAGCGCCTGACCCTCGGCGCTGATCCCGCCCAGGCGGGTCATCGCCCACACCGCCACGGGCAGCGCGACGACCCCCGCGATCGTCACCAGCTTCAGTGACACGCCGTACGGCATGGGGACGACAACGAGCGCCAGAACGGCCGCGGCCACCGACGCTCCCGCCCTCCAGCGGGGTCTGCGACGCAGGCCGTTCCAGGCGCACCAGGCCGCGGCGGCGGGCAGCAGCAGCGCGGCCAGGGCGCGATCGGCCGTCGGGGCGTCGACGAACAGCTTGGCCGCACCGGCTACCGCGGCGACGGCCAATGCGATCGTCCAGCACTGACTGGCGGGCCGTCCCGCCCGCCGGGCCACCACCAGGGCGGCCGCACCGGCCGCGAGAGCCACCGCGAAGTGGGCGAACACAGCCTCGTGAAGCCCGAGGCCCGCGTCGACGGCCACCACGAGCAACGAGGGGACCACCATGTAGAACGTGAAGGCGGGGAAGCCCGCGTACCAGTCGTGGGTCCACCCGGTGAGCCTCAGCTCGCCGATCAGGACGTCGCGCAGGTATGCGGGAGCCCAGACATGGGCTCCGAGATCGCCTCCGGTGGGTGTGGTGTCCGTGAACCAGAGCCACGGCCTCAGGTTGGCCACCAGGAACGCGGTCACCAGCGCCACCACCGCGCCGACGAGCACCGACGTGAGCCTGGAAGTGGTTCGCCTGCTGGGTTGCAAGACGCCGTCCGGCAGCTTCACGACAGCAGAACCACCACGGTGGCGGCGTTGAAGGCAACGTGCGACCAGAGGGCCGCGCCCAGACGTCCGGTGGCCAGCACCAGCAGAGCGTGCACCACTCCGATCACGAGCAGCGCCGGGAACTGCACCACCTGGAAGTGAACCACCGCGAACGCCAGCGAGGAGATCACCACCGCACGAACCGGGCCGAACCGATCGCGCAGCGCTCCCTGCAGCAGGCCCCGGAAGAACACCTCCTCCGTGAGCGGAGCCGCGACCACGGTCATGAACACCAGCGCGGCGACCTCCGGAGCCGCCTCGGCCATCTCGGTCAGCTCCCGGGCCGGACCCTCCACGTCGAGGTCCTCGAAGACTTCAAGGATCGGGAGATAGAGCAGCGGGAGCAGCACGAACTGCAGCAGCATTCCGGCGGCGATGCCTACGGGCACATCGACGGGCCGCATTCGCCACCCCATCTGCTCCCTCCACCGCAGACCGCGCGTCCGGGCCAGCAGCGGCGTACCCAGCAGACCGATCCACAGCGGAACCTGCAGCAGGAGCAGCGGGCCCAGCGTCAACTCCGAGGACGCGTCCTCGCCACCAAGGTCCAACCCGAACAGGGCCACAACCACCACCACGGCAGCCAGGCTCCCCAAGAACCCCGCCGTCCATCCGACCACCGCCCACTTCAACCGGGTCGTGGCCGGCATCATCGTCGGCATGTGGCCCTCCGACATCGGTCGTCAGTTGTCAACGGGACAGAAGTCCGCGTTGTGCCTGGACCTCGACAACCGGTTCAGTTCCTCGAGCACCCGCTGGCCCGAATGCCAGCAATCGGTGCAGTTGCGCTCGGTGTAGGCCGATATGAGTTCGCACCGTATGTCCTGACCCCGCTCCGACCGGTCGAAGTCGACGCTGGCGGTGGAGATGAGGTTGACGGCGCTGCCGTCGGATCCCGTACGTCTCCAGATCGAGAACTTGTCGTTGGCAATGAATGCGTTCATCGACATGACGAACACCAATGCTGTCACCCCGGCAACCAGCCACGCTCTTCGGGCCCGCCGGCCTTCGGCCCCTCCACCGATGTACGACAGCGCGACGACAGCGAGGCCATAGAAGATGAGCGCCCAGGCAGTCTGCACCAGCAGCGAATCACGCCACTGGTCCAGTCCGAAGCCGCGGTCCTGCCATCCCTGCAATCCCTCCGAGAGGCTGACCATCAGAGCCGTAACCAGAGCCAGGAGACCCCCGAATCCACACAGCGCCGCTCCGAACCTGCGCAGGTCCCCGGCGGGAAGGCGATCAGCGGACTCGGGCCCACGCGACATTCGGATCGCAGCCGTGACGGCGAAGTACCCCAGCGACACGACAACAAGGATCAGCCAGACATTGGTCACGAAGTCGGCCGGATCGCGCGCCGGGGACAGACTGTCGTAGTCGCCGGCCAGCGTCGACGACAGAGTCTGGAATTGCAGCCCGGCCACCGCCCGACCGAGCCATTGCTCGACCGACAGAGTCGACAGGACCGCAGAGGAGCCCTCGTAGCATTCGCCCCGGGAGCACTCCGCCGCGATCGCCAGCCGGCTGGGCACGAACACCACCAGGAACCCGGCCGACAATCCTATGAAGCGGGAGAAGGCCGAGCTCCGGACCAATTCTCGCCAAGGTTGGCGCGACAGCCACCCGCGAGCCGCGATGGTGAGCAGGCACACGACGGGAACGAGGTAGAGAAGCTCCGACGTCATGGCACTGACCATTCCCAGTACCGCGCACAAGGTGGCGGGTCGGATCCCGATGCCCCGCCGGGTCATGGCTGTGCCAGAACAGACATACAGCGGCACCAACAACAGATAGATCGCAACCGACACGAAGAAGAACGGGAAGAACGACACAGGGTGCAATGCGCCCGAGACGACGAATGTCGACGCCACAACCAACGGAAAGCCGGCCAGTACGGGGGGCAGAGGTGCAGACGAGTCGAGCAGCCGGCGTCTCACCGTCGCCGCGCCCCGCATGGACGCGGATCTCGCCGAGTCGTACAGCGCGACGACGAGACACATGGCAGCCACCGCCAGCGCCGACACCATGATGAGGCGGACAACTCCTTGGATCACATGAGGCGCGACCCCGGTTCCCGCCGCGATCTCGAAGACGGAGGTCTGCTCCATGTATATGACGAACCGGCCCAGGGGACGGAAGTTCCCCTGCCTGAGAAAGTCACCTAGCTCAGCAAGGTTCTGGTTCACGATCGCGAACGGATCCGCTCCGAACGCGCCCGTCAGCCAATACATCATGATGCGCTGATCGCTGTGGAACGTCAGCCCCAACAACGGGGCCATGACCAGTGCCGACGGTCCGGCGACATGCACGAGGCGCTTGTTCAGAATGCTCTGCCGCCGCATCGTCGCCGAGACTACATCCGGGCCGCGCGCGACTAGCCTGCACACCGTGGCCGACAGCCCGCCGCCGCGATCCCGGTGGCTCTGGTCCGCGGCCGCCCTGCCCGCGCTGATCGTCACAGCCCCGCTGCTGGGCTTCTCCCTTCAGGGAGACGAACGCCAGCGAGCCTATGAGGCGGCCCGATTGTACGGATCCAACCCCCTCGAGGCGGCTCGCGGGGTCTACGGAGACATCGGTGTCTTCCTCGATCACGGCAACTTCCGGCCGATCGGCCGGTTCACCGAAGCGATCGAGCGGTCCTTCACCGTTGAGGCGGCCGAGGCGACCGGCCTAACACTCAGTGCCGTGCAGGGCGTGCTGCGGGCGCTGGCCGTCGCGGTGCTGGCCGTGGTGGCGATGCGGGTCGCGGCCGCGCTCGCGCCCCCCTCCGCCTCGTCGGCAACCGCCCGCCTCCATCCGGCCACGGCCCTATTCCCGCTGATATTCGCGGCTGCCCTCGTCGCCGCAGGACCGGCCGGGTCGCTGACGAAGTACTCGTTCCGGATCATCGGCTGGGTGATCCTCATCCTGCTGCTGGCCCTGGCCGTGGCCCGCCACCGCGACCTTCGGGCCCGACCGGTGTCTTGGCGCGAACTGGCGTTGATGGCAGCGCTGGGCCTCGCGGCGCCGTTGACCTACGACCTCGTCTATGTGGCGCCACCACTGGTGGCCGTGTTCATGCTGGCCCGCAACGCAGCCATCGGCCACCCGCTCAAGAATGTGCTGCGCACCGCAGCGTTGCGCCGCTGGGCTGCGTTCAGCGCCGGATTCCTCGCCGCGTTCGTTCCCGTTCGGCTGATCATCGCCGACCGGTGCAGCCAGAACGACTGCTACGCCGCTTCGGAGATCGACGTGTCCGGCGAGATGGTCCAGATGGCGGCCGAGAGGGCGCTGAGCGGCGCACCTCCGGCCGGGTGGCACCCACGTGTCGGAACTGGTGCGCTACGCCGACCTTCGCACGCCGCCGTGGCCGCCCGTACCGCCCGGCGTGGATCCGGGCACCGTCCGCGCCGAGGAGGTGACCTACGGTCTGTCGGACTTCGCGGCCAATTCGATGATCGCGGTGCTGCTGGCGGCGACAATCCTTGTGACGGTCCGGAGCGCGAGGACGGCCGCACGGCTGGCCGATACGGAGCCGGGGTCCAGCGGCTCTTTGAGGCCTGCTGCAAGCCTCGGCGCGTTCGGGGCCGCGACGGCCCTGCTGGGAGCGCTGCTCGTGAGCCCGTCCGTCTGGCTTCATTGGTGGGAGCCGCAGATCGGGCAGGCATGGCGCGAGTCGGTGCTGGTCCAGACAGGCTGGTCGTTCATGATCGCGGCGGTCGTCGCCGCGGTCGGCGCGTCAGCCTCCCGCGTCCGCCGGTCGGACGGAGCGGCCGCGGGTCATTCCTCGGGGCGGTCCGGTAGCCGGATTCGACGGGTGGCGTGGAGGACAGCTGCAGCGATCGTGGGGGTCGGTGTGGCTCTCACCCTGTTGGCCAACGCCCGGATAGCCCACATCGACCGCGCCACTCCGGTGTCGACGCTCGTCGACGAGATCTCCGCGGCCGCCTTGAGCATTGACCCGACCGAGCGGGGCAACGCTCACCGCTGCAGCCTGATCGACGCGTACACACAGATATTCCCGGACCCGCGGTGGTGGCAGGGAGGCCCGAACCACCGAGCGGCCCTCGACGAGTTCATGCTCGACCGTCACGGCTGGCCGTTCTGCGACCCGACACTCCTTTCCCGATAGCAGGTCGCACAGCCGGATCGGACGACCCCGCGACTAGTCTGAACCTCGTGGCAGACAGTACGCCTCCGCCGCCTCCGCCCCCTTCGCCGCCCCCGCACGACGGCAAGCGGTCCCGGCCGCCGTTGAAGCCCTCCCCGGAGTCGCAACGTCGCTCGCGCCTGGTGGTTTGGCTGATGATCGGCGCCGTCGTCGCCGTCTTCATGGCCACCACCATGCTTCCTGACGACTCCGGCGACGGGATCTCCTATCCGGACTTCCTGGATCGGGTCACCGAAGGCAGCATCGTCCAGGGCACCTACAACAACAACAGCGGGAGCATCAAGGCGACGGCCGTCGACGGCACCGAGTACTCATCCAACGGACCGCTGCCGCTGCCCGATGCCGACACTGCGCTGATAAACGAGCATGTTCCGGAGTTCCGCTACGAGACTCCCCAGACCAACTTCTTCCTGTCGATAATCCCGCTGCTGCTGCCCATCGGCCTGCTCATCCTGTTCTTCTGGTGGATGCAGCGCCGGGCCCAGGGACAGATGGGCAGCATCATGTCGATAGGGCGGAGCCGAGCCAAGACCTACACCACCGAGCGGCCCGGCACGACCTTCGACGATGTGGCCGGTTACGAGGGCGTGAAGCAGGAGATCACGGAGATCGTCGACTTCCTCAAGACGCCGGAGCGCTTCGCGGAGATTGGCGCCAGGGTGCCCAAGGGCGTACTGCTGGTGGGTCCGCCGGGCACGGGGAAGACCCTGATCGCCAAGGCAGTGGCGGGCGAGGCCGGTGTTCCGTTCCTCTCGGTGACGGGATCGGACTTCATGGAGATGTTCGTGGGGGTGGGGGCCAGCCGGGTCCGCGACCTGTTCCAGTCGGCCCGGAAGATGGGCAAAGCGATCATCTTCATCGACGAGGTCGACTCGATCGGCCGCAAGCGCGGCGCGGGCCTGGGCGGAGGCCACGACGAGCGCGAGCAGACCCTCAACCAGATGCTCTCGGAGATGGACGGTTTCGAGGGCTCCGAGGGAATCGTGATGATGGTCGACCAACCGGCCGGACATCCTCGACCCCGCGCTGCTGCGTCCCGGACGCTTCGACCGCCAGGTCGTCGTGCCGCTGCCGGAGCTGTCGGACCGGGCCGCGATCCTCGAAGTCCACATCAAGGGCAAGCGCACCGCCGAGGACCTCGACCTGAACGTGGTGGCCCGCGGCACGCCGGGGATGAGCGGCGCCGATCTGGCCAACCTGATCAACGAGGCGGCTCTGTACGCAGTGCGCGAGGGCGACGAGGAGATCGCGGCCCGGCATGTGGAGCTGGCCCGCGACCGGGTGATTATGGGCCAGAAGCGCGAGTCGCTGGCCCTCACCGACGACGAGAAGGAGGCCATCGCCTATCACGAGGCGGGCCACGCGGTGTGCGCGGCCGTGCTCCCGACGGCCGATCCGCTCCACAAGGTGACGATCATCCCCAGCGGAATGGCGCTGGGAGTCACCATGCAGCTGCCGGAGGAGGATCGCCACATCTACCGCGCCGACTACATCCTGGACCGTCTCGTCGTGATGTTCGGCGGCCGCATCGCAGAGGAGCTCGTGTTCGGCATCAGCAGCACCGGCGCGGCCGACGACCTGATGCGGGCCACTGCGCTGGCCCGGTCCATGGTCCGGGAATGGGGCATGTCCAGAGAGATCGGCCCAATGGCCTGGGGATCGCAGAACCAGGTGTTCCTGGGCGAGGATCTGGTGCAGACCCGCGACTACAGCGACGAGACCGCCCGGGTGATCGACGAGGAGATCGAGCGCATCCTGCGGGAACAGCAGGACCGGTGCCTCCAGACCCTCACCGAGTACCGCCACGGACTCGACTTGGTGGCCCGGGCCCTGCTCGAGCATGAGACCATCAGCGGTGAAGAAGTAGAGCGCCTCATCGCTGTGTCTCGCGGCGTCTCTCCGTCGGGTGACGCCACCGAGAGCGCACCGAGCACCGACACGAAGCCCGACACCGATCCGCCACCGGCGGCCGGCAACGGCTCGGGCGCGCAGGCTGACGTGCCCACACCCGCAGCCTGAGTCAGCCGATCCCGGCGATCGGTGCCGGTTGGTCCACGGCCACTCCCAGCGACGCCGACCGGGAGGTGAGCCCGACGACCTCGCGGCCGACGACCACCGGCGCCGACGCATCGACCTCAACCACGAAATTGCCCGAGCCCAGCTCGGACAGGGGCAGCCTCCGGCTCCGGAGAGGCCCGATCTCCACGGAGCGGACCAGGCTGCCGTCGACGCTGACGTCGGCCTGTGCGATTCCCGCAGCCGACGGGTTGACGATCACCAGCGACCCCGTGTCGGTGCCCGGCACGGCGGCACCGTCCTGATCGCGCACCTCCGCGGGCACCAGCCAGCGATGAGCAGCACCGTCGGCGCCGATCGTCGCCGTTGATCCGGCCACGACGGCGGCCCCGCCGGTGTCGGCCGGCGTTGAGGTGACACTGGTGATCGACGCCGCCACCGGCACCGGCGTCAGGGAGCGAACGGCGAGGCTGAAGTGGCCGATGCCGTCCAGCCGAGCCTGCCGCGACAGGTCGATGAGAGCGGTCCGGCCGGGCCGGACCGTGATCTCGATGGGACCCACGTCGAGTTGCGGGTCCTCGGGAAGGATCTCGACGTCGACCTCGGCGGTGTCGGTGGCCGACGGGTTGGACACGGCGACGACATCCCGGCGGTCAGCCCCCACTGCGGCAACCGGTAGGTGCCAGAGATCCGCGGCACCGGGAACCGCCTGCGCGGTCCGGATGCCGCGGCCGGCTATGAGGCCGTCCGCGATCTGTATCCACGACGCCGCCACCCGGCCGGACACGACATCGATGAAGGCTGCGACGGTGGACGCCACCGTCACTTCGGATGTGATGTCCACCGCCACTACCCGCTGGGCGGGCACGACAAGTCCGTCAATGGAGTCGCGGCCCACATCGGCGACCAGTTCGATGTCGACCACCGCGACGTCTGGGAACGGGTTGAGCAGCATCACGACGAAGCGCTCCTTCTCCACCGCCGAACGGGTCGCGCCGTTGGAGACGATCCAGCTCTCGGCCGTTCGGGTGAGGCACGGTGAGCGGCCCACTCCCTCGGCGGCCGTGACGATCTGCTCCACGACGACATCGGCACCCGTCGTCTCGACCGTCACCCCCACCCATTCGGCGTCCGGCACTGCCTCGGACGGCTGGAGAAGTACCCGGCCGCGGGGCTCAATGCTCATCTCGAGGGTCGACAGCTCCTGCGGCGCGGACCCACCTGGGAGCGCGGACACCGTGACGGTTCGCGGCTCATCGGATCTGTTCACCATCTGGACCGTCAGTTCCGCTATTCCCGCAGGACGGCTGCCGCCCGGACAGAACCAGGTGTTGACGACGCCCGTCGGCGCCACGAGGGCCGATTGGTACTGATCGGCCCGGTCCGGCACGGCGCGATCCGGGATGTCGACCAGCACGCCGGCCAGCAACAGGCCGCCTATCGCGATGATGGCCAGCACTCGCATCGAGCGCATCAGGACCGGTCCATCCGGCGGCGCAGCCACGCGAGCACCAGCACGACGGGCGCGGCCGCACCGACCAGTTGACCGCCGTGGCGCCACCACGGTGCCGAGTAGGAGAGATGAACCTCCCCCGCCTCCGACGGCTGGTACGCCCTCGCCCACGACAGCGCCTCCCGCTTGGGCACGGGCTCGCCGTCCACGGTCAGTTCCCAGCCCGGCCGCGGGGTGTGGCTGATGAGGATCTCGGCGTTGTCGGGAATCCTCGCCGTCCAGGGAGGGCCGTCCCCGGAGAACATCGATGAGCCCGGGGCCAGCGGGCGGACCTCGAGGTCCGTGAAGTCCTCGATGCCCTCGTCGAATCCCGGCGGGTAGAGAGCCCGCATCGGCACCCACGCCGTGTTCACGAACATGTCGACCGCGCTGTTGGTGCCTTCCACCAACTCGAGATCCAGTTGATCGCGCATCGCGGCGATCAGGTCTGCGGGCACCGGCCGGGAGTCTTCCTCGGAGACGAACGGCGCAGGCGCAAGCCGGTGCAGCAGTACCACATAGCGCACGCCCAGGCCGGCCAGGAGGCGCCCGCCCCGCGCCGTGCGTCCCTGTTCGATCTCTTCGATCACCGTTGAGAAGAGATCGGCCCGACCCCGGTCAAGCGGGATGGCGCGATCGAGGAGCGTCACGGAATCGCCGACGGTGGCCGCCCAGGCCACGCCCGGAGCCAGGCTGTGCCCTTCGGTGGCCAGGAACTCGGGCGCGCCGATCCACAGCACGCGGTAGGCGCCCTCCAGGACCGGGGGCTCGAAGCGCAAAGCCGAAGGGTGATCGCTGGCGACCAGGCGCCATCGCCCGTCCTCCAGCGAGCCGATGCTGCCCACCGCCAGCAGCAGCGACGCAGCCACCGTCACCGGTACGAGCGCCTGCCGCCAGCCGAAGTGGCTGAAACGCAGGTCGTGCTCGATGGACAGCACGGCCATGCCGCACAGTCCGGCTACCGCTACGGCGGCCGGGGCCAGCAGGAGATGCAGATCGGGAAGCCCGAACGGCAGCACTCCCCGCTGGGAAGCCAGCGCGACAGCCCAGGCGACCATGGCCACCATCCAGAAGCGCACAGACTGCTCCAGGCGCCACCCTCTGCCGAGCAGCAGCGGCACGGCCATCGGGAGCGCGAACAACCAGACGATCCATCCGGGATCATTCGCCCCGACCGCGAAGCGCAGGATCTCGCCGAATGAGACCACGCCGGCAGACCCGTCGCGCCCGTCGGCCAAGAACCGCCAGTCCGGGCCTGACGCCAGCAGGTCCACCACGGTCGGGAAGGCCAGGAAGGCGGCCGCCGGCACGGCCAGCGCGGTGGCGGCCAGCAGGCGGGGAACACTTTCGGGTCGGCCCGCGAGAAGGCTGCCCGCCAACAGGCCGGCTGCCAGCAGCGCCACGAGTCCAGCGGCGGCCGGGACGATCAGCGCCGCGGCGCCTGCAGCCGCCCCCAGCGACACGTACACCGCGGCGTGGCTCCAGAATCCCTGTGGCCCCTCACGGAACGGCGCGGCTCGCGAGGCTCGCAGCAACTCCCGCAGCATCCATGGAGCGGCCGCGTAGCCGACGAGACCGGCCAATGACCCGCTCGCCACCGACGCCGGCGCGAGGGGAACCAGGAGGTAGGCGAACAGGGTGCTTGCCTGCGCGCGGCGGGAGCCGGTTGCGGACAGCAGGCGGTAGGACCCGACCAAGCCGACAACCATCAGTGCGATGACGGCCAGGGTGCGAACAAGGGCCATGCTGCCGAGGACCCAGCCCAGCACGCCGAGGTACACGAGGATCGGAAGGTTCGAGGACGGCGCACCGGCGTTGCGCTCGCTCCACCCTCCCCACCACGACCTGAGCATGTCGGAGGCGTCTTCGGGGAACGCAGCGAAGTCGCCGACCGCGGGGACGCCTGAGGACAGGAGTCGGCGCGATCCGAATAGCACGATTGCCAGGACCACGATCCACGCGATCCAGGCCACCCGGTTGGTGCCGGTGCGCAGTCCTCCGAAGACTCCTCTACCGGCGGCACTGAGAAGCCCGGACGACTCCGCGCCGGATTGTCTCCTGAGGAAAGACAGGAGGCGGACGCTGCCGAAGTACTGGAGCGCGGTCACGTCGGCCTGGCGCACCCGGCGGACCAGGGTGTTGGCCTTGCGACGCTGCGACACTACGTCGAGCCGGGAGATGTTCCAGACCCAGGCCTTGATCACGTCTCGCACCCGGCCGAGCCGGGCGGTGACGGTGGCCAGCAGGATCTCGAAGACCGCCATGATCAGGGCAACCGGCAAGAGCACGGTGAGCGAGATGCGGCCGTGGTTGACCAGCATCGCCCGCAGCGCGTGGCGGGTCTCGGTGAGCCTCGAGTCGTCGACACCCGTACGGGACACGAGGTCTTCCCGGTGCCGGGCCACCGCGCCGCCGACGAACATCACCCGAGCCCCGGCCATCTGGGCCCGCCAGCACAGATCTACGTCCTCTCCCCGGAAGGTCATGCCCCCGTCGAAGCCGCCCAGGCGCACGAACAACTCGCGGCGGATCAACAGCACCGCGGAGGGAAGGGCGAACACGTCGCTCACACCGTCCAGCTGCTCCTGATCGAGCTCGTCCGCGCCGACCCGCTCCGCGGGCACACCGAAGCGATCGACGTCGTAGCCGGCGTGCTGGATGATCTCGGGCCGGTCCCATTCGACGATCTTGGGACCGACGATCCCCGCGTTGCTCCTCAGCGCCTCGGCCACCAGCACCGAGACCGCGTCGGGCGCCAAGGCCACGTCGTCGTGGCACACCAGCAGGAAATCAGCCTCGATCCCTGCATCGAGCACGGCGTTGGCCGCTTGGGAGAAGCCGGTGGTCCCGGCGCCGTCGACGACGGCGGCATCCGGTAGGACCTCCGAGACCCGTGCGCCGATCCCCGAGGAGGCCGCGTCGACGACGACCGTGCCCATGGCCGCGTAGTCCTGTAGAGACAACGATTCGAGCGTCTCGACGAACCAGTCGCCGGGCTCGTGGGCAACCACGACAGCCAGCACCGTCGGCTGCTGCGGGGCGATGCCGTTCGCGCCCACCGCGGGCGCCGCGCTGTCGACGGGAGATGCGATCAACCGAGGCTAACGGCCGCCCCTTCTAGGGGGTGCCACCCTCGGCGTTCACCGTCACGAGCGGGGTGACCCCCAGGTTTCCAGCAACTCGGCTGATGTCACAACCGTGGCAACCATCGCCAGGCTGTGCTCGATCACGGCCTCCTCGTATTCCGCGGGGACACCGGCCACGGCGTCGCGTACCAGCACAACCTGATAGCCGAGGTCGACAGCGCTGAGGCACAAGCCCATGATCCCCACGTTCACCGACACGCCGGTGGCCACCACGGTGGTCACGCCCAGGTTGCGCAGGATCTGATCGAGGGAGGTGGCCGTGAAGGGCGTCAGGCCGTGCCCGCGCGCCGCGATCAGGTCCCGGCGGTCATCTCCGAGCTCGGGCACGAGTCGCGCCCCGTCGCTTCCGGCGAGGGTCGGAACGATCCCCTGCTCCCGGCGCAGCTTGTCGGCCAGCCCCAGGATCCGGCAGTTGACCGAGGTGCCCGCCCCGTCCTCACGGGTGTGTACGACGCAGTGGACGACCCGCGCCCCCACACCCCGGGCCGCCTCGCAAACCGCAGCCGCGGCGCGCACCGTCCCGGCGGCCGACACCCGCTCGACGAGAGCCCTCATCATGGCGTCCGGACCCACTACGCCCCTCTGCAGCTCCATGGTCAGCACCGCCGTCGAGGCCGGATCGACCAGCGCCGCCAGCCCCTCCAGCTCCCGCCCGGATGCCGTCGTCATGCGATCAAGTGTGGCACGCCTCTAGTGTGCGCGGTGATGCGATGTGAAGGCAACGACCGGTAGGCGCCGGTGCGGGCCCTAGTCACCGGTGCCACAGGCTTCGTGGGTCACCACCTAGTGGCCTACCTGGCCGCGGCCGGCGACGACGTGACCATAAGCGAAGCCGAGATATGCGCGCCCGATGCGCTGGAGGCCGATTTCGAGGGCAGCCGCCCGGACGCGGTGTACCACCTGGCCGCGCAGGCCGACGTGCAGGCGAGCTTCGCCGATCCGGCCGCAACCCTCCGGGTCAATGTGGAGGGAACGTTCAACGTCCTCGCCGCAGCCCGGCGGGCCGGTGCCGGCCGGGCAGTGGTCATCAGCAGCGCCGACGTCTACGGAAGGGTCGAGCCGGAGAGCCTTCCCGTCGATGAGTCCTGCGCCATGTTGCCGGTGACTCCCTACGGCGCCAGCAAGGCCGCGGCCGAGATGGTGTGCCTGCAGGCAGGCCTGGGCCGCGGGCTCGACGTGATCCGGGCCAGGGCCTTCAACCATCTCGGTCCCGGCCAGAGCGACCGGTTCGTGGCCGCCGCGCTGGCGTCGCGGGTCGCGGCCAACGAGCGCAACGGCTCGGAGGTAGTGCGGGTCGGGAACCTAAAGGCCAAGCGCGACTTCACCGACGTGCGTGACGTGGTTCGGGCCTACCGGCTGCTGGCCACCAACGGCGAGGCGGGCGAGGCCTACAACGTGTGCAGTGGCGCCGCCCGCGCCATCTCCGAGTTGGCGGAGGCCTTGATCGCCAGGGCCCGGCACCCGATGCGCCTCGAGGCGGACGGGGAACTGCTGCGTCCCGTGGACGTGGCCGAGGTCTCCGGCAACCCGTCGAAACTGCGCAGCGCCACCGGCTGGCGTCCCGAGGTGCCGCTCGAGCAGACGCTCGACGACCTCCTCGACTACTGGCGGTGCAGGACCGCGGATCCGTCGGGCGCGCCCGGCGGAAGTGCCGCTGCAGAGTCGGAACTGCCGAGTTGGGGCGATAGCCAGTAGCGCCATGGCCCGACGCGCCCTCATCACCGGCATCACCGGCCAGGACGGCTCGTACCTCGCCGAGCTTCTGCTCAGCAAGGGCTACGAGGTGATCGGCATGGTGCGCCGGTCCAGCATCGTCAACTACGAGCGCATCGCCCACATCCAGGACCGGATCCGCATCGTGACCGGCGACCTGCTCGACCAGGTCTCCATGATCGAGATCCTGCGGACCTACCGGCCCGACGAGGTGTACAACCTGGCCGCCCAGTCCTTCGTGCAGACCTCCTTCAGCCAGCCGGTGCTGACCGGCGAGACCACCGCACTGGGGGTTACCCGGATCCTCGACGCCATCCGGCTCGTGGACGGCGACACCCGCTTCTACCAGGCCAGCTCATCGGAGATGTTCGGGAAGGTGCGGGAGGTTCCCCAGAACGAGAAGACGCCCTTCCATCCACGCAGCCCCTACGGGGTGGCCAAGGTCTACGGTCATTGGCTCACGGTCAACTACCGGGAGTCCTACGGGCTGCATGCGACCTCCGGGATCCTCTTCAACCATGAGAGCCCCCGGCGGGGCATGGAGTTCGTGACCCGCAAGATCACCCACGCCGCGGCTCGGATCAAGCTTGGCCTCGCGAACGAGCTGCGCCTCGGCAACCTCGACTCGCAGAGGGACTGGGGCTACGCCGCGGACTACGTCGAGGCAATGTGGCAGATGCTTCAGCAGGACGAGCCCGACGACTACGTGATCTGCACCGGCAAGACCCATTCGGTGAGAACGCTGTGCGAGCTCGCCTTCGAATACGTGGGCCTGGACTATCGCAACCACGTCGTCACCGATGAGCGGTTCATGCGCCCCGCGGAGGTCGACTTGCTGGTGGGCGACTCATCCAAGGCGTCGGCCGCCTTCGGGTGGCGCCCGAGGACGTCGTTCGCGGAGCTGGTCAGGCTGATGGTCGACGGGGACTTGGCGCTGCTCCAGAGCAGTCCGGGCGCTGGCGGCGGGGCCGGGAGCAAGACGGGCCGGTGATAACGGTCCTCGCCGGCGGGGTGGGCGCGGCCCGCTACCTGACCGGCCAGTTGCTGGTGACGCCGGCCACCGAGGTGACGGCGGTCGTGAACGTCGCCGACGATGTCGAGTTGCACGGGCTGCACGTCAGTCCCGACATCGACACCGTCATCTACACCCTGTCGGGCGTCATCGACCGCGACCGGGGCTGGGGCCTGGCCGACGAGACGTGGAATGCTCTGGGCGAGCTGAGGGCGCTGGGACTCGACGCCTGGTTCAACCTCGGCGACCGTGACATCGGCAACCATCTGTTCCGCACCACGCTGCTGCGCGAGGGGCTGAGCTTCAGCGAGGTGACTGCCCGTCTGGCTTCGGCCCGCGGCCTCGGCTGCCGCGTGCTGCCGGTGAGCGACCAGCGGATCGAGACCCGGGTGACGCTGGCCTCCGGAGGTGAGATCGGCTTCCAGGAGTACTTCGTGCGCCTCGCTCACGACGTGCCCATATCCGGGGTGCGATTCGCCGGAGTGGACGACGCCCGTCCCGCTCCCGGGGTGCTGGACGCCGTCTCGGCCGCTGACGTCGTAGTGATCGCGCCGTCCAACCCGGTGGTGTCGATCGGCCCGGTGCTGGCCGTGAGCGGCGTAGCCGAGGCCCTTGCCGCCCGCCGGGAGCGCAATGTGGCCGTGTCGCCCATTGTGGCCGGAGCGGCCCGCAAGGGACCGGCCGATCGGATGCTCCGCGAGCTGGGCGAGGAGTCGAGCGTGGTGGGGGTGGCCCGCCGCTACCGGGATGTGGTCGGCACCCTGGTGATCGACGAGGCCGACGCCGAACTGGCCTCTGCGGTGGCCGACGTCGGGGTCCGGGCCGTGGTCGCCCCGACGATCATGTCCTCGCCCGAGGTCGCGGCCGAATTGGCCCGCCGCACAGTGGCCGCGGCGCAGTCGTGAGCCTGGAGATCCTCCCCGTCGTGGGCATCGGCGAGGTGCGCCCCGGCGACGACCTGGCCGCGCTCATTGTCGCTGCGGCCGGGCCTGACATCCTGCGCGACCGTGACTGCGTGGTGGTCACCCAGAAGGTGGTGTCCAAGGCCGAGGGTCGGCTCGCAGCCGTCGATCCCGCCGATCCGCTCAGCCACAAGCCGCTGGTGGAGGCGGAGTCGGTGCGGGTGCTGCGCCGCCGGGGTGACCTCGTGATCTCGGAGACCGCTCAGGGCTTCGTGTGCGCCAACGCCGGGGTCGATCTCAGCAACGTCGAAGAGGGGTATGCGGCCCTGCTGCCGGTCGACTCCGACCGCTCGGCTCGGCGCATCCGCGACCGCATCCGGGCCCTCGCCGGCGTCGATGTGGCGGTGGTGATCTCCGACACCTTCGGCCGGCCGTGGCGCCGGGGCGTGACCGACACCGCCATCGGCTGCGCGGGCATCGCCGCGGTGGTGGACCTGCGGGGCAGCACCGACGCGCTGGGCCGCGAGCTCAAGGTGACGGAGGTGGCCGTGGTCGACGAGATCGCGTCCGCCGCCGACCTGGTCATGGGCAAGGCCAAGGGCGTGCCCGTGGCAGTGGTACGCGGCCTGGAGGAGTCCTGGTTCCGCTCCGGCTCAGTGGTCGAAGAGATAGTCCGCCCCCCCGCCGACGACCTCTTCCGCTAGGCCGTCCTGTCAACCCTGTTCCGCCAGGGCCGTGCGCCCCGGGACAATCCGACCGAGTGGTGGCGGTGGTCTTGACACCTAAGTCCCAGGACCGGCACGGAGGATCATCGAACCTGAGCCGGCAACTGCTCCGCCGCGGACACAATGGGCAGGTCGGGCGCTTAGACCGTGACGAGTTCGAGAAGCTGGGGCTGACCGGGCGGGTCGGGAGTGTCGGGGGTGGCGAGGGCGTCGAGTGTGGTGGGTTTGCCTGAGCGGACGAAGCCCGGCCGTTCGGGGGTGCCGGCTGTCCCGGCCCCGAACCCCCGCGGGGTATCGGGGGCGTGGGCGGGCCCGTAGGTTGCCGCATCGGGCGGGTGCAGGGTGCGCCTGCCCGGCGGGCCGTGGATCTGCCAGCCGAAGTGGTGGATCTTGTTATGGCAACTCCAGCAGGCCAGCACCATGTTGTCGATGCTGGTGGCCCCGCCCTGAGACACCGGCCTCACGTGATGGGCGTCGCAGATTTCGGGATGGGCGCCGCAGGCGAAGCAGCCGCCGTCGCGGGCGATCAGCAGCTGGCGCTGGGCCTTGGTGGCGCGGCGCACAGACTGGGCCCGCCATATCGGTCTGCCCCTGCGGTCATAGATGACGCCGGTGAACTTGGCGTTGCAGGCCAGCTCCTCCAGCACCGACTGGGGTAGCCGCACACCGTCGGGAAGCTCCGCGACGAGCTTGCCGGTGCCTTCACCGACATGGGCGACCACGCAGATGTCGGCGTAGGGCTCAGTTCCCTTGCCGTCCGTGCCACTAGAGGTGAATAGCTCAAGGGCGTCGGCCATGCACTGGTCGAAGCTGCGGCGCTGGTGCCCGCTGCCGTTCGCGGAGGCCTGCTTCTTGTCGGTGTCATGCATGCGGCCGGCCTCGGCCCGCAGCCGGTTGCGGATGCGGTTCCCGGTCACCACGTCGAACTCTCCGCGAAGGTGCACCATCCCGTCGTCACCGTCGTACATACGTACACAGCGCCGGGCCCGCTGGCGGGCATGCTCGCTCTCGCCGCCGTCGCCCTCGCGATCCACAGCCCAGCGGCGGGCCTCCTTCGTGAACTGCTCGGGCCGCATCGACTCAGCCTTGGCCAACAGGTCCCCGTCGGCCTCAACATCTGCTGTGTTGGTCCTATCGACCGCCTCGGCCAGCCGCTTGGCGTTGGCCTGCGACACCCGCCCCTCAGCCACCGCGTCGCGCAGCCTCGGCATGTCCTGGATCGCCCGGGCGGTCTTGACCTGGCTGCGCGCCTCCTGCCGCGACAGTCCCGCAGCCGCGGCCAGAACCTCCGCTCCGCCGTCGCCGTGGCGCTCCCGGCCCGCCACCGTGGCGGCAGCCGAGGCCTGGAACGCCGCCGCGACCCCCACAATCGACTTGGAGATTGCCAGCGCCTCACGCAATTCGTCCGTGGTCGCCGACCCGTCGTCGGCGGTGACCAGCATCTCCTTCATAGCGGCCTCGGCCCGTCGAGCAGAGTCGATCAACATGCAGACAGTATCCCATAGGGATATGACATCTGTCAAGTATTTATATGATTTTTCATCATTCCACATCTGCAACAGCGGCGGCACAACTCCTTCCCGGCCCAGCACCCAGGCGATCCAGGCTGGGTACGGGACTGGCGCATCCTGTTCGGTGGCGTCTACGGTGCGGGTCGCCAACAGACATCGGAGGCCCATAGCCAGCCTCCCTTGAGTGACCGGAACACCCGCGGGCGGGTCTGCCCATGGCTCCCTTCGGCCGGTCACAGGTGTCTGTTGGCAGCAACACCCAACCCGCACCGGAGGGAGCCACCCATGCCGGAAACGGCCGCACGCCATGACTGCGGCACCGCGTTGCACTGCGCGGACCGGCGCTTCTCGCGATGTCGGGCTGGCCGGGTTGCCCGATGACCTCGGAGACGACCACACGCGAGTCAGCTGGCGACCTCACGCTGGTCACCAAGAGCAAGAGCCTGGCGCTGCCAGGGCGTCCTCTGGACCACATCAGCCAACCGGTATTGAACCGGCCCCATGAGGAGCCTTCACGCCACTGGCAGCTCGCAGAGAACAACACCTCTACCGGCGAGATCATTGAGGGGAGGCGGCTCAGCCAGGCACTGGTCATCGTTCCGAAGGAGCGGGGCGCGCAGTTGCGGATGCAGGTGACCGCCGCGGAACAGAACGAACTGGTGAACCGCATCCGCGACGCGGTGGCGGGGTGGAGAAGCGCCAACTACCCCGGAGCAACCGCAGCGACACGACAGCTGTTGCAGCATTGGCGCAGCGAGGCGAACGACCCTCGGCTCTTCTTCGCCCAGGTGGAGGCAGCCGAGACGCTCATCTGGCTGACGGAGGCCAACGCCAGCCGGTATCCGGTGCTCGCCGAAGTTCGTCGGGAATTGGCGGAAGCCAACCGCGACTACAACAGCGACATCAGCCGTCTAGCCGTGAGGATGGCCACGGGGTCGGGCAAGACGGCAGTGATGGGCATGGTCATCGCGTGGCACGCCGTCAACGCGGCCGGGTCGCAGCGCCGCGACGGGCGCTACGCGACCTGCTTCTTGGCGATCACGCCGGGCCATACGGTGCGTGAGCGCCTAGCGGTGCTGCATCCGGCGCATCCGAGAAACGTCTATAGCGAGATGCGCCTGCTGCCAGAGAGCAAGCGCAGCGCTCTGGGCGCGGTGAAGGTGCAGGTGCTGAACTTCCAGGCGTTCCAGCGGCGGGACCGGCTGTCGGCGGCATCGAGCGACGCCAAGAAGCTGCTGCGAGCCGGGCGCAAGACCCAGGAGCTCGAGTCAATCTCGGCGGTGCTCGACCGGGCGCTGAGAGGCTTCCCCATGGGCAAGGGCGCGCCCAAGGTGTGCGTACTGAACGACGAGGCCCACCACTGCTACCTGCCCGAGGCCGGCCGGCGCACTTCCGAGGACGATGACACCAAAGCCGCCACCATCTGGTTTGGGGCGCTGGAGGGACTGCGCTACACGGGACGACTCGGACCGGTCTACGACTTCTCAGCCACGCCGATCTTCATAGAGGGCACCGACCGCCGAGAGCGCATGTTCCCGTGGGTGGTGTCGGACTTCCCGCTGATGGACAGCATCGAGTCCGGGCTGGTCAAGATCCCGCAGGTGCCGGTGGAAGACGACTCCGTTGGCGAGCGGGTCCAGTGGCGCAACTTGTACGCCAACACCACCCCCAAGAAGGTCAAACGCGGCGCGGTGCCCACCGAGCTGAACCAGGCGCTGGCCGCGCTGTACCGCAGCTACGAGCAGAAGTTCAACCAGTGGATGCACCCCGACGACCCGGCCAAGACCATGCCGACGCCTCCGGTGTTCATCGTGGTCGCCAACAACATCGCCAACGCGACCGCCATCGCCGACCACATCGCAGGATGGGCAGAGAAACGCTCCGACGGCTCCGCCGTTCACCACGAGGGATCCTGCCCGCTGTTCGCCAACTACCGCTCTGACGGCCCGACCGAGCGCGTTCACACGCTGCTTGTGCATTCCCAGCTGGAGGGCGACGCCAACCTCAGCGCGCCGGTCAGGGCCCAGGCCGACCGCCTGAGGCTCCCCGGCGACGACGGAGACGCCCGCGACATAGTGCGCAGCGCGCTGAACTCCGTCGGCAGGCCCGGGGGTCTCGGCGAGCACATCCGCTGCGTGGTGTCGGTGCAGATGCTCACCGAGGGATGGGACACCCGCACCGTCACGCACATTCTCGGCTACCGGGCGTTCTCCACGCAGCTCCTGTGCGAGCAGGTCACCGGACGGGCCTTGCGGCGCTCCAACTACGACAACTACGACGACGAGGGCCGGCTCGTCGCCGAGTACGCCGAGGTCATAGGCGTGCCGTTCGAGTTCATGCCGGTCAAGCGCCCCGAGGACGACCCGGCACCCCCGAAGCCCCGCTACGAGGTTCACAGCATCCCCGGACGGCGCGACCATCGCATCGAGTTCCCGAATGTGGAGCACTACCTGACCGAGCCCGGAGCAGACGGGTTCCGGCTGAACCCCAAGCGGGTCATCAAGTGGAAGCCGAAGGGGGTCAAGGAGACGGTGCTGGAGGGGTCGGTTGGAGGCACCAAGACCATCAGCGCCGAAGCGAGCGTGCGCCGGCAGCAGGCCCTCACCCGTCTGGCTGCCGGGCTTGTGCAGCGCTGGTGCCGGCGCATGGACGACAGCGGCGAGGGTTGGCGCGCCCGGCGGCGGCTGCTGTTCCACGATGCCATCAGGATCGTCAAGGCCTGGACGGACCTGGCCAAGGTCACCGAGGACCACTACGACGGACTCGGGTCAAGCAGCCAGGACCAAGCCGTCAAGGAGATAGACGACGCGTGCGAGACCACCGGCGGAGCGCAAGACCGGCTCGTCGCCGCGTTCGGGCATCCCCTGCTGCTGGACACGTCCAGCGCCAGGTTCGAGACCAGCCTCTCAGCCCGCCGTGTCGCCAAGAAGTCCGAGCTGAATGTCGCGGCCTGCCACTCGCAGTTCGAGGCAGCCTGCGCTCGAGCGCTGGACAAGCACCCCGAGGTGGTGAGCTGGGCGCGCAACTTCCGGCTCGGCTGGACCGTGCCCTACCTGTGGGAGGGCACCTGGCACCGATACGAGCCCGACTTCGTGGCCCGCCTCTTCGCGGGCCGCGAGGACGCAGCCGCCGTGCATCTGATCATCGAGTGCAAGGGCGTGCCCGACGACCACAGCGAACGCAAGAAGCAGTCCGTGACAACGCGGTGGATCCCGGCGGTGCAGTCATCACCGCAGCTGCCGATGTGGCTGCGCCGGTGGGCATTCGTGGAACTGGACGAACCGGACCGCCTGTCCGCGGACCTGAACGCCGCCATCAAAGCAGCCCGCGCCGTGCACCCCAAGACTCTCCAGCAAGGAGCCGCTTGATGGTCAAGCGAGCCACCACCAAGACCACCGACCAGTACACGCACCCGTCGGCCAAGCGCGCCAACCTGCCGACCGAGCAGACCGGCAAGACCATGAGCGACACCGATCGCCGCCCCATCCTCTACCAGCCCCAGACCCGAGAGATCGACGACGAACCCATCCTCGCGTGGAACCGCCAGCCCGCCAACCAAGACGGACACGCCGCGCACCCCCTTTACGTGCGTGAGAAGGTCCACCCCGCAGCCTTCGTCAAGCTGCTCCAAGGCCGCGGAGAGCAGCCCCAGCTCTTCAGAGACTTCAACGGCCTGCCCTCCCCCGACGCCGCCTACGAGTGGTACCAACACGCCGCCAACTGGTCCAACCGTCTCATCCACGGCGAGTCCGCACGCGTGATGGCTTCCCTGCTAGGACGCGAGAACATGGCAGGGAAAGTCCAGATGGTCTACTACGACCCGCCATATGGAATGGGTTACAAGTCCAACTTCCAAGTATCTGTAGACAACCGAGAAATCCCAGAGAACGCGCAAGGCAGACCCCACGACACCCGAACTATCCGTGCATTCCGGGATACCTATGACCGCGGCATCCACTCCTACCTGGACCTCACCCGCGAGAAGCTCATTCTCATGCGTGAACTGCTAACTGACAGCGGCTCGTTGTTCATGCAGATTGGTGACGACAACATTCATCGTGCCGCGATTCTGCTGGATGAGGTCTTTGGAGCAGAGAATCGCGTTGCGACCATTCCCTACGCCACATCTGGAAGCTCGTCATCCAAGACGTTGCCAAGCGTTGCCGATTTTATTCTCTGGTATGCCAAGGACAAGCAGCTCGTTAGGTACCACCAACTGTACGAGCATGTGGACCGTCAAGGGCTGCTAGGCATGTGGACCTGGGCGGCCCGCTTGGAACTACCCGACGGAACGACGCGTACTCTGACACCAGACGAGCGAGCCGATCCGGACAAGATTCCGACGGGTGCCCGAATGTTCCGATGGGCGCGTCTGGCGTCTTCTTGGACTTCCACTACAGGTCGGTCCAACCCTTACCACTGGAATGGCAGGTCGTGGCCCTGCCCGTCCGGTGAGCAGTGGCGCGTCTCAATGGAAGGCATGGACCGGCTCGCCGAACTAGGGCGGCTAGACGGCTCGGACAGCGGGGACTGGCTGCATTGGAAGCTGTATGAGGACGAGGTACCCGGACGGCGCATGAACAACGTGTGGCACAAGCCCATGGCCGCCTCCGACAAACGCTATGTCGTACAGACGGCCGACAGCGTTATCGAACGATGCGTGCTAATGGCTACCGATCCCGGTGACCTGGTGTTTGACCCGACCTGTGGCGGAGCTACCACTGCCATAGCCGCCGAGAAGTGGGGACGGCGCTGGATTACCTGCGATACATCGCCTGTCGCCGTGTCAATCGCGCGTCAACGGCTCTCTACTGCAACCTTCCCCTACTGGACGTTGGCCGACTCAGCCGAAGGCGCGCGCCAGGAGGCAGACCTCTCAGACAAGCCGGAAGATCCGCCGCCCGAGGGCGGATGGGGCAACGACCCTGCACGCGGGTTCATCTATGAGCGAGTGCCTCAAGTCTCAGCCAAGGTTCTCGCATATGACGAAGACCCTGACCCCATCATGCTGGTTGACAAACCCCGCACGAGACGCGGCGTCACCCGAGTTGCCTCACCCATGACAGTGGAAAGCGAGCAACCCTGGGCGACGGTCATCCCGCTGGAGGGCACCGACGACGAGATGGTGGTCGCGCACGGCGACTTCTCCGAAGCGGTGGAGACGGCGCTGCTGAACCACACCATCAACGGCGGACGCGACAACGCCGACATGACCATCCGCGCCCTGGAGCCGTGGCCCAGCGACTCGGATCTGCTCGCCTGGAAGGCCATCTACACCATCAACGGCGGCGCAGCCGAGCACACCGCTGCCGTCATGGTCGCCGCTGAGGATGTGACCGTGCCCGGTGAAATGGTCCGCGAGGCAGCCCGAGAGATAACCGACAGCGCCGAGCGAGTCGATGTGCTGCTGGTGGTCGCGTACGCGTACGCCGCCGATGCGCCACCGACGGTCGGCCGTGTCACCGTGGCGAAGGCACAGATGAACCGCGACCTGATGATTCGTGAACTGTCAGCCGAGACGGGCCACGTAGCGTTCGTCATTATCGGAGAGCCCGATATCCGCATCCTTGACGACTGCCCCGAGGGCCAGATCGCCATAGAAATCCGCGGCTACGACACGTTCGACCCCGCCACCGGCATCGCCGCAGAGGGAGGGCCTGACGACGTGGCCTGCTGGATGCTCGACACCGACCACGACGGCGAGAGCTTCTACGCCCGCCGCATCCACTTCCCCGGAGCCGACAACGACCGCCAGATCAAGAAGCTCCTACGAGAACTCGGCAGGAACGCCGACGACGTCGAGCAAGAAGCCCTCACCGCAATGCGGTCAGCGCCATTCGACCCGCCCGAACGAGGCCGTATAGCCGTGAAGATCGTCACCGCCACCGGCATGGAAATGACTGCAACGAGAGAGACACAGAGGGCGTAGTGAGCCTCGCCGGGTTTCACGCAGCCTGCACAATGCCCGGTGAGGCTCACTCTCCGGGCGAAGGCAGGCAGCCTGGAAGGGCGCGGCTAAGCCTCCCGGATGCCTTGGCGACCAGCTGCGGTAAGTCGCCAGGGCTGATTGCGCTGAGTGGGCCGTTCAGCAAGACCACGAGCCTCCATGGCGTCGAGGATCGTGGACAACAGCATCCGGCCCTTGTGCTTGCGGCCCTCCACGGCCGGCAAGACCGGCTCGACGAGAAGCTCTGACATTGATTGCATGCGGAGCGGGTCGCCGCGCTGTTCTGCCTCATGCATGGCGGCCACAACGGCCTGAGTGAAGTGAAGGGCGCCAAGCTTGGCGTGTTCTTGTGGCGTCATGGTGGACGAGCCTGCTCCGCACCCGCCGGCATTGTCAATCGCTAACATCAGACCAGGCTGCCAACCCGACGCTCCCGGCACGCAAGCATGTCCAGCGGAACTAGGGACCTGTAGCTCCCGCGCCGACAGCACTCGGCCGCTACGGTGCCGTGCGATGGGAGCGGGCTCGGGGAACGAGTCTTGGGCTTCGTCGGCTGCGACGCGCAAGTCCATGCAGGGCAACCGCAGCCGCGACACGAAGCCTGAGTTGGCGGTCCGCTCGGCGGTGCATCGGCGAGGCATCCGGTTCCGGGTGTCGGTTCGGCCCCAGCCGGAGCTCGCCCGCACCGCCGACCTGGTCTTGCGCAAGACCCGGATCGCCGTGTTCGTCGACGGCTGCTTCTGGCACGGATGCCCCGACCACCACAGCCCACCTGCCACCAACTCCCGGTATTGGGCTGACAAGATCGCCCGCAACATCGAGCGCGACGTCGAGACCACCGAGTACCTGCGACAGACCGGGTGGACGGTGCTGCGCTTCTGGGAGCACCAGGATCCCGAGGTAGTGGCCGACCGAGTGCAGGAGGCCGTGCAGTCGGTGCTGGACGAGCCGGCGTGACGGTCGGGGATCCGTTGTCGTGCACCTGTGGGACATCGCGCCGACACAGCCGACAGGATTTGCACGGGCGTCTCCGCCATCACGGCCAGCACTGCGGCCTGCTGTGGGTAGCGGACGCTTCCGTTGAGACGTTCGGAGTGTCACAGGGTCTCACTAGCTTGGAACAGAAAGTAGCGTGATGGTGGGTCATAGTATGGAGGTGCAGGATGCGTGACCAGCTCAAGTTCCTAGCCGTCGGCATGCTGCGTAGCTTCGACGGTGGCTCGCACTCCGACAGCCTTCAGTGCCGTCGGCCATGCGTTCGATGAGGGTGTGTTGAACGTGACCTCCTGCGAGGCGCCCACCACGGGTGCAGTGGTCGAACGAGTGGACGAGATCCTCGCGGCGCAGCATTGGACCGGCGGGAATAGCACCTTGCCGGAGGTGCCGGTTCGCTTAGCGGACGACAAGCACGTGCGCCGGGTTCTTGGGCGGCTCGGTGTCGTCGAGGACGAGCCGAAGGGGCCGGATCACGACGCGTTCGAGGCCGCTGTCCCTAGGTCCATTCGCGCCCGGTTGCATGCGAATCTGCGGAGTCACGGGCGGGCGGTATGCGCGGAAGTGGCCCCAAGATGTGGGAGATGCCCGCTGGTCTCGTTCTGCGAGACAGGCCGCTCCAGGATCGCCGACGCAGACGGCAGTGCCGCAGTTGTGGATCTGTTCGGCGGGGCCGGCGCGATGGGGTTGGGCTTCGAGCAGGCCGGCTTCCGCATCGCGGCCGCCGTGGAAATCGAGCGACATGCTGCGCAGACGTACCGCCTGAACCATCCGGGGGTGCCAGTGCTAGAGGCTTCCGTCGAAGACATCACTGGCGATGCGCTGCGGTCGTGGCTGCCCGGCCTGGACACGCCCGCGGCCGTTATCGCCGGCCCTCCTTGCCAGGGGTACTCCGCCGCCGGCGCTCGGACCGTCGGTGATGAGCGCAATCTGTTGTTTCGTCACGTGAGCCGGCTCGCGCAAGAGCTCGGGGCACGGTCCGTCATGATCGAGAATGTCCCCGGCGTCCGCCGCGTCAACGGGGTCAGCTACACGGAGCGCATCACGGCGTCTCTGCGCGATGCGGGCTATGTGACCTGGGAGCAGCCTGCCACGCTGCGTGCCTCTGATTTTGGGGTGTCGCAGAATCGGCGGCGTCTGTTCTTCGTGGGCGTGAGTCCCGACGTAGACCTGCCTGCCCCGCCGACGCCAAGCCACTCCCCGCCGGGCGATGCCGCCCCTGACCCTTCCTTGCGTCAAACTGCGCCGTTGCTCGAACAACTCCGGGATCTTCCCAGTCTCGGCCCCGGTGAAGGGTCGGAGCGGCTCCAGCTTCCCGACGGACGCGTCGTCCTGAACTCCACCGCCATGAATCACTCGCCGAGGGTCGTGGCGAAGATCGAGGCGATCCCTCAGGGCGGCGGCCCGATCTCCTACCGGCGGCTTACCGACGATGTTGCGCGCACTCTCGTGGCCGGTCATCGGGCTCTGCCCGTGCATCCGAGCGAGCACCGGGCGATCACCGTGCGCGAGGCTGCGCGGATCCAGGGCTTTCCCGACAGCTACTTCTTCTGCGGGCCCCGAGCGAACCAGCCGCTGCAGGTGGCGAATGCCGTGCCACCCGCACTTGCGCAGGCGGTCGCGGAGGCCTTGCGGGCATCGCTGCAGACCTCCGACCGTACGGGCGAGGAGGCCGCCATGTGGACCCAAGGGCCGCTAGAGCAAGATCCTCTCCATGCTCACGCAGCGGGGCGACCGTGACCGCGCCGCAGGATCCATACGATACGGACGCCGACCTGGCTGCCAGCATCGCAGGCAGCTCCAGCGAGTCCCCCGTCAGCACCGTCCTCAAGACAGACGAACGGGTGCTTGCCCGGGTCACCGACGGCATCTACAGGCAGCCGGGCTCGGCGATCCGGGAGCTCATCTCCAACTCCTACGACGCCGATGCCGCACGGGTGGTCATCAAGACCGACCGGCCCCGGTTCCAAACGCTGACCGTCGAGGACGACGGACTCGGCATGACGCCGAGAGCCCTCGCGCACCTTCTGCACCACATCGGGGGCAGCGCCAAGCGGTCGCACGAGGGGGCAGACCTCGGCATAACCAACAGCGCGGACCCCACTCGCAGTCCGGCAGGGCGACGACTCATCGGCAAGATCGGGATCGGCCTCTTCTCCGTAGCGCAGCTGACCCACCGCTTCCAGATCATCACGAAGACAGCCGCCGACCCCTTCCGGACAGTCGCCTCGGTGGTGCTACGTCAATACTCCGACAACGGAGGGCCACCGCACGACGACAGCGCGCATCCACCCGACGAGCAAGGCGAGGGTGGCGTCTCATCGCCGGTGTAATAGCAGCAGGGGCGTAGGTTCCTTCAGAGAGATGTCGACTCAAGAAGGAGACCTACGCCCGTGCCAACACGAGTATCGCCCACAGAAGCTGTCCGCGCCGAGATCGACGAGCTGT